>NZ_JBFRVF010000060.1:74653-109028 GCF_041475025.1 Vibrio sp. 10N.222.49.C12
GGCTCTGGCTCTGGCTCTGGCTCTGGCTCTGGCTCTTCAGATTGTGATTCGTCGCTCGACTCGTCAACAAAAAAATCGTCAGATTCAAAGCTTTCATCACCTAACAGCGCAGTAAAATAATCATCCAGTGCTTGTTCACTGGAGAGACTTGGCTGCGCCAATGTTGATTCTTTATTCGCGCTCATTTATCGCCAACCTTTCGAGATAAATAAGCAACTGTTTATAAGCAAATACACCACGGCTACCCGATGCAAAATGAGAGGCTGGCAAGCGCTTTAGGCTCGCATCTCGAAACTTGGTATCAATCGGCACAGCAGACGTCCAAACTTGGTTTGGGTAATCATCTTTGAGCTGCGTTAATGTTTGCAGTGAGGCTTTGGTTCGCTTGTCGTACATCGTTGGGACAATCGTAACCTTAAACGGTGTTTTGCGAGACTTCTGCATGATGGTCAAAGTGCGAATCATGCGCTCTAAGCCCTTCATCGCCAAAAATTCCGTCTGTACCGGAATCAATATACGATCGCTTGCAGCCAATGCATTGACCATCATCACACCAAGAATTGGCGGGCAATCGATCAACACATAGTCGTAGTCATCTTTTAAAGCGGCCAAAGCACGCTTCAAGATCAACCCCATGCCGCTTCGATTTCCCATTACACGGTCTAATGTCGCCAAAGACATATGCGCAGGGATAATATCGATACCTTCGACTTCCGTTTGTAAAAGCAAAGGTCTTACCGTCTGCGCGTTAAATTCACGCAGCTGGAACAGATCAAACAGGCTCGATTCCACCGTATCTGAATCGTAACCCAGATAGGTGGTCAGTGATGCATGTGGGTCAGTATCAACCAACAGAACACGGTGCCCCTTCAACGCAAGTAAACCTGCTAGAGTCACGGTCGTGGTCGTTTTACCAACACCACCTTTTTGGTTTGCAACACTCCAAACAATCATTTCGATTTACCTAAGCTAACCCAACTTCGACCAAGATCCTTTCCGCGATACGGTCTAGAGGGAGGTCTTCAGTAGAAATGCCAGCTTTTGCTACAGCTTGAGGCATACCATATACAACACAGCTATCTTCGTCTTGTGCCCAAATTGTCGAGCCCGCAGTTTTCAACATACGCGAACCTTCTCGACCATCTGCGCCCATACCAGTCAGGATCATAGACAACACTTTGTCGCCGTAGATCTTCGCTGCAGAGCCGAATGTGACATCCACACAAGGCTTGTAGTTCATGCGGTCGCCGCCATCGATAATTCTTAGACGTGCAGACCCTGCGCGGCCATCCACCATCATCTGTTTACCACCTGGAGCAAGATACGCCACGCCAGGTTTTAACACATCACCGTCTTGCGCTTCGCGAACTTCAATCTTACACAAGGTGTTCAATCGGCTCGCAAAAGCAGCAGTGAATGTTGCTGGCATATGCTGAACTAACACAATTGGGTGTGGATAGTTAGCAGGGATGCGCGTCAAAATTTTCTGTAGTGCAACAGGGCCACCCGTAGAAGTACCAATTGCAGTTAATTGATACTTTTTACCCGAAGCTCTGAATTTCGCCGTTGATGCAACCGCAGGCTTCGCTGTCGAAGTCGAAGCTGCTGTTGAAATCGGTTGGCGCAATGGCGTAGATGTTGCAGTCGTCGCAGTCGCTCTCGGCGCAATAGGAGCACGGCGCATAAACGCACGCTTCGCTGCAATCTGAATCACACGCTGTTGAAGCAATGCAACTGCATCGTCGCGGTTACGTGCAATGTCTTCAAACTTCTTAGGAAGGAAGTCGAGAGCACCTGCATCTAACGCATCTAACGTTGCTCTCGCTCCATCATGCGTTAACGATGAAAACATCAAAATAGGCGTTGGAGACGCGGCCATGATTTCACGAACGGCAGTGATACCGTCCATGACAGGCATTTCAATGTCCATAGTGATTACGTCAGGTCTTAGCTGTTTCGCTTTCTCAACGGCTTCTTTACCGTTTACTGCAACATCAATGACTTCTAGGCGAGCCTCTGAGTTGATGATCTCGCTAACGCGACGACGAAAAAAACTCGAATCATCAACGACTAATACTTTAATCGCCATATTTATCCTTAAATTAAATTCTTGACGCTGCTGCGTACTGCTTCAACAAGTCCGGCACATCTAGAATCAATGCAATGTGTCCGTCACTTGTAATTGTCGCGCCTGCCATTCCTGGCGTGCCTTGCAGAAGCTTATCAAGCGGCTTGATCACGACTTCTTCTTGACCGATAAGCGTATCGACAACAAAACCAACACGTTGGCTACCAAGTTGTACGATAACAACATGGCCGTGCCCTTTACGCAGCTCAACAATACCCGCTTTAGGAGCAAGCCAGTTTTGCAAGTAGAACAACGGAATAGACTTATCGCGAACGATAATCGTCAGCTGGCCATCAACCACGTTTGTGCGGCTTAAATCTAGGTGGAAGATCTCGTTTACAGAAGCCAATGGCAATGCAAATGGATGACCGGCAACACCGACCATCAAGGTTGGTAGAATCGCTAGGGTTAGTGGAACCTTGATGGTGATCTTGGTGCCCTGTCCCATTTCTGAATCAATATCAATAGAGCCGTTCAGTGTGTTGATCGCTGTTTTCACAACGTCCATACCCACACCACGACCAGATATATCCGAGATCTGCTCTTTGCTTGAGAAGCCAGGAGCAAAAATCAGGTTGAAACACTCTTTATTTGATAAGCGAGACGCTGCATCTTCATCCATCAGGCCACGTTTAACCGCGATAGCACGAAGCTTATCAGGGTCCATACCGCCACCGTCATCAACGATAGCCAGTTCAATGTGGTCACCTTCTTGAGAGGCAGACAGAATCACTTTACCCGTTTGTGATTTACCCGCAGCAACACGGTCGTTTGGCATTTCAATACCATGATCGACAGAGTTTCTCACCAAGTGAATCAGGGGATCAGCAAGTGCTTCTACTAAGTTTTTATCAAGGTCCGTTTCTTCGCCACGCATTTCAAGAACGATGTCTTTCTTCAAGCTACGAGCAAGGTCACGGACAACTCGTGGGAAGCGACCAAATACTTTCTTGATCGGCTGCATACGAGTCTTCATTACCGCACCTTGAAGGTCTGCAGTAACAACATCTAAGTTAGAGACAGCTTTCGACATTTCTTCGTCGTTGCTGTTGAGGCCTAGGCTGACTAGTCGGTTACGCACCAATACCAGTTCACCCACCATGTTCATGATGGTGTCCAGTGTTGATGTATCAACACGAACTGTCGCTTCAGCTTGTTGCTTCTTAGCCGGCACTTTAACTTCAGCTTTTGCTGGAGCGCTCGGTTTTGACTCAGCTTTAACGGCAACTGGCGCGGCAGGTTTAGGCGCAGCTTGAGGTGCTACTGCCTTAACTTCTGCAGGCTTAGTCGCTGCATCCAATTCTTCAATCGAAGGTCCATTACCTGAGCCATGTAGTTGGTCAAGTAACTTCTCGAACTCTTCGTCAGTCATCAGATCATCGCCTTCAGACATTGCTGAAACAGGTGCTGCTGGAGGCGCTGGCGGAGGAGGAGGCGTTGAACTTGCCGCAGTCGGGCTGTTACCCGCGCCGTGCAGTTCATCTAATAACTTTTCGAATTCGTCATCAGTAATATCACCACTCTCAGCAACTGGCTGAGGAGCAACAGGTGCTGGCGGCGGTGTTGGTGCAGAAGCCGATGTTGGTGAACCACCTTTACCGTGAAGCTCATCAAGCAAGCGTTCAAACTCATCTTCAGAGATATCATCGACTGAAGATGCATTGATGTTTGAGCTTTCAGCAGTAGGTTCCGGAGCAATAACAGGTTCAGGCGCTGCAACAACAGGTTCAGGGATAATAGGTGCAGGCGCTTCTACTGGTGCCACTTCATCCGCAGACTCTGGTTTGCAGAGACGGTGAAGTTCATCCAATAAAGATTGGTCAGCTGGTACTAGAGGTTCCTGATCTTGCACGGCGCGAAACTGTACATTGACTGTATCTAGCGCCTGCAGCATGGTATCCATCAAACCTGATGTTACGCTGCGTTGGCCGTTTCGTAGAATGTCGAACACATTCTCAGCACCATGACAAGTATCCACCAGCTCAGTTAATGCTAGGAAACCAGCACCACCTTTTACTGTATGGAAACCACGGAAAATAGCATTTAATAGGTCTTTGTCGTCAGGGTTATTCTCAAGCTCTACCAGTTGTTCTGATAGGAGTTCAAGGATCTCTCCTGCTTCGACTAAAAAGTCCTGAAGAATATCTTCGTCTAAATCGTAGCTCATACGTTACCTTTAAAATCCAAGACTGGATAACAAATCGTCGACTTCATCTTGAGATGCGACAGCGTCTTCGCGCTCTTCTGGGTTCATAATTGGACCTTCAGGCGCAATCGATGCTTTCTTCTCTGACTCTGGAGTTGGCTCTTTTTGATTCGCACCGAATACCGTGAGAATCTCGACCAAACGTCCTTCCACCTCATTCACCAAGGTAATAACTTTGCTGATTATCTGCCCAGTTAAATCTTGGAAATCCTGAGCCATCAAGATTTCAGTCAATTGTCCGCGTAGTTCAGTACTGTCGCCTTCTACTTGGACAAGCAATCCATCAATGCGGTGACATAAAGCTTTAAATTGTGCCAGCTCAATGCGGCCATGCATCAGTTCATTCCATTGAGGCCTTACTTGAAGTAAACACTCGTGTAGGTTGTCTGCGATTGGCATACAGCGATCGACAGCGTCCATCGTCTTATTTGCCGAAACTTCCGTTTTATCAATGACATACTGAAGGCGATCCCTTGCATCAGGGATTTCGTCATTTGCGATAACGCTGATGCGTTCATCGAAATTGAATTGAGTCAAAGAGTCGTGGAGGTCGCGTGTCAGACTTCCTATTTCTTGAAGCATTGGATTGTCTTGAAGACTAAAGTTATCTTCATAAATGCTTCTCACAAGAGAATCAGCATTTTGCTGCTCATCGTTCTCAAGCAGCTCTACTAATTTTTTTGCTTGTTCTAATGAAATCATCCTGAATTCGGCCTTACTCCGCATACTTTGTGCGCTTAGGCTATCGAGATAAACAGATAACTTATCAGTCAGTGTTTACCTAGAAGTGCCTAAATTTATTGATGCTTATAAGCGATCAAAAATCTTATCAAGTTTCTCTTTCAGCGTTGCAGCAGTGAAAGGCTTCACAATGTAACCATTAACACCCGCTTGCGCAGCTTCGATGATCTGCTCACGCTTCGCTTCAGCTGTGATCATAAGCACTGGAAGGTGCTTAAGTTCTGCGTCTGCGCGAATGTGTTTAAGCAGGTCAATCCCTTGCATGCCTGGCATGTTCCAGTCAGTTACCACGAAATCAAATTCGCCTTTTTTCAGCATAGGTAACGCGGTCAAGCCATCATCTGCTTCTTGAGTGTTGTTGAAACCTAAATCGCGAAGTAGGTTTTTAACAATTCGGCGCATCGTTGAAAAATCATCAACAATGAGAATTTTCATGTTTTTGTTCAAATTAGCCTCCACTGAATAGGATCAGTGTTGTTAGTCGTTCTGTGTCCAAGCACTTAACTTAGTGCGTAAACGCTGCATAGATTGGCTCAGTATTTGGCTGACACGAGATTCGCTGACACCTAACACTTCCCCAATCTCTTTTAAATTGAGTTCTTCGTCGTAATAAAGCGAAAGCACAAGGCCTTCCCTTTCCGGAAGTTGTTTTATCGAATCGATCAAAGCTTGGCGGAATGACTCATCAGCAACCCCTTGAAAAGGCGTATTATCTTGAGAGTCTTCATTCGGAGATATTACATCATCTGAGACGCCTAAATCTTCAATTCCAACCAGTCTTGAGCAATTAATGTCAGTTAAAGCACTGTGATACTGCTCTAAACTGAGCCCCATGTGTTTTGCCACTTCGGCATCACTCGGGTCGCGGTTGAGGATACCCTCTAATTCCGCAATTGCACTGCTGATTTCTCGATTGTTCTTATGAACCGATCTCGGCACCCAGTCCCCACGGCGAATGTCATCCAACATTGCCCCGCGAATCCGAATACCAGCATACGTCTCAAAGCTTGCGCCTTTGGTACCATCATAGTTTTGTTGCGCTTCAATCAAGCCGATCATGCCAGCTTGAATTAAGTCATCAACCAATACATTAGGCGGTAATCGCCCCAACAAGTGATGAGCGATACGTTTAACCAACACAGAGTACTTCTCAAAAAAAGCCTGTTGGCTATTGTGATTAGCGTGTTGGTCGTAAGTAAGCGCTTTATTCACCAAATGGTTCCTCTATAAATTCAGTACGATTCAGCAGCCTTTCAACAAAGAACTCCAAGTGTCCGCTCGGTGTTTTTGGTATTGGCCAGGTCAAGGCTTTGTTAGCCAAAGAGCTGATTGCCAATGCAGCTGGAGAGCGAGGAAACGCATCGACTACGATTTTCTGTCTCTTGACTGATTGACGTACTTTATCATCTAAAGGAATACATGCTACGAGTTCGAGGCTCACATTCAAGAAGCGCTCTGTGACCAAAGTCAACTTTGCAAATAATTCTCGGCCTTCGCGGTAGCTTCTGACCATATTTGCAACAACTTTGAATCGCTGAACTTGGTGTTCTCTGCTTAAAAGCTTAATCAAAGCATATGCATCCGTGATCGAGGTAGGTTCATCACATACCACGACAACCACGTCTTGCGCCGCTCTTGAGAAGCTGATCACCATGTCCGAAATACCGGCTGCGGTATCAACCAACAAGATATCCATCTCGTCTTCAAGCGAACCGAATGCGCGAATCAAACCAGCATGCTGTGCGTGTGAAAGTTCAGTCATGCTTTGAGTGCCCGATGTCGCTGGAATAATTTTAATTCCGTGCGGCCCTTCGACAATCGCATCCTTAAGTTCACATTCGCCAGCCAACACATGCCCAAGGTTTCGTTTAGAACGAATACCTAGCATGATATCGACGTTCGCTAGTCCTAAATCGGCATCTAGCACCATGACTTTTTTGCCTTGGCGCGCCATGCAAATAGCCATACCTAACGTCACATTAGATTTACCAACGCCTCCCTTACCACCGGTTACAGCGATAACTTTTGTGAGTGAAGGCTTGGTTAAGCGACGGAGGCCGCTAGCTTGGTCATGTATCATATTTTCATTCATATTTATCCGCCGCCTAGAGCCCTTCAGAATCGCTATTCCAGTAATGAGGTTCATTCTCTGTAGATTTTTCTAATAGCTCATTAGCCTTAGCAATCATGTACTTTGGCTGAGCTATAACGATATCTTCAGGAACTCGTTGACCATTTGCTATGTAAGCAACTGGTAATGCATTTTGTATTACGACACTGATGAATTCACCTAGACTTAGGGATTCATCCAGCTTAGTCATGATGCATCCCGACAACGGGATTCTTCTAAAGTGTTCAATTGTTTCTTGCAGCACTTTGCGTTGCGCGGTTGCAGGCAACACAAGGTAGCTATTGATAACGGAACCACTCTCTTGCATCAATGTGTCTAACTGCTCAGATAGGCGAACATCTCGTTGTCCCATGCCTGCAGTATCGACCAGAATCAGGCGACGATTACGTAACTGATATATTACATCGGCCAGTTCGCTAGAATCTTTAGCAACTCTTACAGGACAACCCATAATTCGGCCGTAGATCGATAACTGCTCATGTGCACCTATACGATATGTGTCAGTTGTCACTAGTGCGACGTTATCAGCGCCATATTCCATGGCAGCACGTGCAGCTAGCTTTGCAACAGTCGTTGTTTTACCCACGCCGGTTGGGCCAAGTAGAGCCACAATACCGCCGCGTTTTAAAATATCTTTTTGTGTAACGGAGATTTGGTCAGCAACCAGAGCTAACAGAGCCTTCCATGCACGTGCAGGTTTAGTATCTTCAGGAATGTAGCAAGCCATTTGATCGGCAAGCTCTGCAGATACACCCATACGTTCAAGGCGCTTAATAAGCATGGCTCTCAGTGGTTCACGGCGCTCAACTTCTTGCCACATCAACCCAGAAACTTGATGCTCTAACAGACGACGAATTGAGGTCATCTCTTCGCGCATCGTTTCCATTTCAGTATCAGAACCTTTGGACTGAGTGTTCTCTCGACCACGATCATAACGGGTAGGATCCAAGCGAGGTGTCGGGCGCTCTACTCTGCGGTCTTCAGCAATCAACTTAGACAAACCCGTTTCACGAGCAAATGCAGAATCAAGATTTCCGTGAGACTGTTGGTTACCGTGAGATTGCTGATGGCCATGAGACTGCAAATTGCTTTGAGTCTGATGACTATGAGGCTTATGGCCCGTGCTTGATTGGCGATTGAGCAATGCTGACAATGAATCTTCATTTTCTGCACGATGCTGTGGCTCATCATCGGCGCCATGACTGTATTGCTTAAGCATATTCGCAAAGCGCTTAGTCATTGAGCGTCCACCTTCAACATTCGATTGTAGGCTAACCTTGTCATCGTCTAGTTGACGTCGCCCAGCAGGAGCTGCGGGCGCGGCCATTTGCGTATATTGGCTTTGTGCAGGCTGCTGAGGTTTATTTAATCTCTGGCTCGCTGTCGACGGGCTGGATTCGCCATCAATAGCGGCAACAATTTCCACGCCACCTGCGACCTTTTTGTTAGACATGATCACCGCTTCTGAACCAAGTTCTTCTTTAACTTGGAGCAGAGCCGTTCGCATATCTTTTGCAAAAAATCGTTTAATTTTCAATTCGATTGTCCGTTCTAATTAGGCGGCTTAATTACCAACAGCTTGTACTATACGTATCTGCTTTTCGTCCGGTATTTCTTGGTAAGACAAGACTCGCAAGCTTGGGATCGTGTTCTTCACGAACTTAGCCAGAGTCGAACGCAACACGCCAGAGGTCAATAGTACCGCGGGCTCACCTTTCAGCTCTTGCTCTTGTGTAGCGTGGCTGAGAGAGGTCTGTAAACGTTCGGCTAAACCAGGTTCAATACCAGCAGATTCTCCGCCGGATGCCTGCATGGTTTGATGCAAGATTTGTTCCAGCTCAGGAATCAAGGTTATCACTGGTAACTCGGGCTCTATACCATTGATTTCCTGAACAATTAATCGTTTCAATGAGATGCGAACCGCCGCAGTAAGTATGTCAGGTTCTTGACTCTTACCTGAATACTCCGACAAAGTTTGGACTATGGTTCGAATGTCACGAATTGGAATCGCTTCATTCAGCAGGTTCTGTAGCACTTTCACAACCACACCCAACTGCAATTGATCCGGTACAAAACCTTCCACCAGCTTAGGTGTTGAGCGGCTGAGCATCTCAAGTAAGTTCTGAACTTCTTCGTGGCCAATGAGCTGCGATGCGTTGTTGGTTAGCAGCTGGCTAAGGTGTGTCGCCAGTACTGTAGAAGAATCTACAACGGTATAACCTAGAGCTTGTGCATGTTCACGCTGCTCTTCACGAATCCAAACCGCTTCAAGGCCGAAGGCAGGGTCAATCGTCGGCTCGCCATCGATCATGCCATAGACTTGGCCCGGGTTAATCGCGAGCTCCATGTCTGGCTTAATCTCAGCTTCACCCACAGCAACACCCATCAGGGTAATACGGTAGCTGTTTGGTGTCAGTTCTAGGTTATCGCGAATGTGTACCGCTGGGATCAAGAAACCAAAGTCTTGAGACAGCTTTTTACGCACACCTTTAACGCGTTCAAGCAATTCACCACCTTGGTCTCTATCAACCAAAGGAATTAAACGGTAACCCACTTCTAAACCAATAATATCGACAGGTTGAACATCATCCCAAGAGAGCTCCTTCTGAGAGCCTACTTCTCCATTCGCTTCAACTGTCGCCGGAAGGTTAGGCTCTTCCGCCTTCTTCTTGTTCTTTTTATCGATGTAATACGCCCCCGCGCCTGCAACGATGGCAAGGCTCAAGAACGAGAAATGTGGCATACCCGGAACAATACCCATGATGCCAAGGATGGCGGCGGTGATCATCAAGGCTTTTGGATTGTCGAACATCTGGAAGACAAGTTGCTCACCCATATCTTCATCAGTATTTTGGCGCGTTACCATCATCGCAGCTGCAATAGACAGTAATAGAGATGGAATTTGTGCAACCAGACCATCACCGATAGTCAGTAGCGTGTAGATTTCGATTGCTTCACCAAAACCAAGATCAAACTGAGCCATACCAATGCTCAAGCCACCAATGATGTTGATGAATAAGATTAAGATACCAGCGATCGCATCGCCTTTAACAAACTTAGAAGCACCGTCCATCGAACCGTAGAAGTCAGCTTCTTTGGTGACTTCAAAACGTCTCAGACGCGCTTGGTCTTGGTCGATCAAACCTGCGTTCAAGTCGGCATCGATTGCCATCTGTTTACCCGGTAAGGCGTCTAACGTGAAACGCGCGCTTACTTCCGAGATACGACCCGCACCTTTGGTTACAACCATGAAGTTGATGATCATAAGAATCAAGAACACCACTAAACCAACCGCGTAGTTACCACCGATAACCACGTTACCGAAGGCTTCAATCACGTTACCTGCCGCGTCGCCACCTTCGTGACCATGGAGCAATACCACACGTGTCGAAGCAACGTTCAAGGCCAATCGAAGTAGAGTCGCAATCAGCAGGACGGTCGGGAATGCAGCGAAATCTAAAGGCCTGCGGGTATAAACCGATACCAATAGCACAACCATAGACAGTGCAATATTGAAGGTGAAGAACATATCCAACAAGAAAGCTGGAATGGGCAACACCACCATAGCAAGCGTTGCAAGTACCATAACAGGTGCACCAATCGCAGGCATGGCACGGTTAGGGATTTTAGGTAGCTTGTCCACAAAAGGCAGGGAGAATTTCATAAATCTAGACAGTTTCGCTATGTTGTAGCTCTCTGAACAAGTGGATTAGATCTTAGTCAGGGCTGTTTTGCTATGGGCTTATAATGTTCAGGCTACTACAGCAAACACTGTACCAACATCTCACGTCAAATTATCGCCATCACCTCTATAAAAGGAAGATTAGCTAGCTCACTATTATCAGGGTTCATCACGCAGAGCTCAAGCAATTGATCTAATGACGTAAATCAGGTGGGATCGGCATATTAGAATCTTGCAGTTTTGGTCGCTCACCACCTCGTTTTCGGTACTGTTTAAGCTGGAAAACATATGCAAGCACTTGCGCAACTGCCGTAAACAGACCGTCAGGAATTTGTTGTTCTAGCTCAGTGGTGTGATAAAGCGCCCTCGCCAATGGCGGCGCTGGAACTATATAGATGTCGTTTGCACGCGCAATCTCTCGGATCTTCATCGCCATGTGGTCGACACCTTTAGCAACCACAATTGGTGCTTTGTCTTGATTCTGCTTGTAGCGCAGCGCCACTGAGAAGTGCTCTGGGTTGGTGACTATCACGTCCGCTTGCGGCACATCGGCCATCATACGACGCTGAGCCGCCTCCCTTTGCAACATGCGAATTCGACCTTTCACCTCAGGCTTACCCTCGGTGTCTTTGAATTCGTCTTTCACCTCTTGCTTAGTCATCTTCAGCTGATCAGCGTGTTGCCAAATCTGGAATGGGATATCAATCGCCACAACAATCAACAAAGAACAACTGATCAACAGAATAAAGTTGAGCAAGATATCCAAGGCATGGAAGATGTTTTGTGGATAGACGTCCATGCTCAGCTGCATTAAATCATGCTGAGAGGCTTGAATCAGATAAATCGCCATCCCCGATACGAGCGCTACTTTAAGAATAGACTTGAGCAGTTCAACCCAACTTTGCAGGCCAAACATACGCTTGATACCACTGAGTGGGTTGAGCTTAGACGCCTTTGGCATCGCCGCTTGCATTGAGAAGTTAATCCCACCGACACCCGCAGCGCCGATGACGGCAGCAACAAACAAAGTTATCAGTATCAAAAACAGCGGGAACAGCAGGTTCACCAGTGCACCACCAGCGATTTCTAGGAGTTTGTTAGTGTCAAAGATCTCGTCGCGACTCAAAGAGAACAGGCGTTGCATCGCCTCGAACAAAGCCTTCGCCATCGATTCGCCAAACCACATTAAAGCAATCGCACCGACAATTAATACCGATGCTGACGCTAGCTCTTTTGACCTTGCAACCTGCCCTTTCTCTTTGGCCTGTTGCAAGCGTTTGGGCGTGGCGTCTTCTGTGCGTTCTTGACCGTCTGACTCTGCCATTTCAGTCTCCTAGCAATCTAACCGGATTAGACGACATATCTGTTGTTCGCCCTGCATCCAGAATAGCTCATAGTGACTATACAAGCCGCCAAGGATGTACCAACAAAGTAACAGACCCACGAGTAGCGCAAATGCAAAACCCAAAGAAAAGATGTTTAATTGAGGTGCCGCACGCGTCATTACACCAAAAGAAAGGTTAATCGTTAGCAGCGCAATAATCCCCGACAATGACATCGCTAATGCCGTTTTGAACATGATGCCGAGCCACAACGCGAGCTCTCGAAAATCCACAGAGGTTAGAGAGCCACTGCCAATCGGCAAGGTCTTAAAACTAAACACCACCAGCTGCAGCATTTTCAAGTGACCATCGGTCGCCAAAAAAAACATGGTCGCTAGCAGCATGAACAGCTGACCAAGTACCGGCGTATTTTGCCCGTTAGCCGGGTCGACCATTGATGCAAAACCCAAGCTCGATTGCATACCGAGGATCTGACCCAGCATAACAAAGGTTTGAATCATGAACTGGGTAACAAAACCCATGGCCACGCCAATCACAATTTGCTCGAAGACAGTCAGGAAGCCTTGAAAGGACAGAAGTTCAATCTCTTTGGGAACGGCCGGAATCGCAGGCATCACCGCAAAAGTGATCGCCAAGCCTAAATACAGACGAATACGCGGCGACACGAAGCGTGCCCCTGTTACCGTCATCACCATCAGCATCGCTGAGATGCGAGTGTATGGCCAAAAATAATTGGCTAACCACTCTAGTACAAGGCTCGTTGGGTATTCCATATCGGTTTAATACAGAACTTGCGGCAAGCGTTCGATGAGCTCAAAAAAGAACTCCATCATCATCTGGGTCATCCAGTGTGCGAATAGCATCAACGCCAACAAAGTTACGATCAAACGCGGCAGGAAACTCAGGGTTTGTTCGTTGATTGAGGTCGCAGCTTGGAAAACAGCCACAACCAAACCGATCAGCAGGCTAGGAATAATGATGGCGCAAACCATGATTAATACCATCCAAAGGGCATCTCGGAACAACTCTACGAATATTTCAGGATTCATTATTCCCCCAGCTACAAGGCAAAACTGCCGGCGAGTGTGGAGAGTATCAAGTTCCAGCCATCAACAAGAACAAACAGCATCAACTTAAACGGCAGCGATACAATCATCGGTGACAACATCATCATACCCATAGCCATCAATACCGATGCCACCACCAAGTCGATGATTAGGAAAGGCAAGAACAGCATAAATCCGATTTGGAAAGCCGTTTTTAATTCCGATGTGATAAATGCTGGAATCAGAACCGCCATCGAAACATCTTCAGGGTTAGTCACTTCCGCGCCAGAAATATCAACAAAGGTTTCAAGATCTTTGATTCGAGTCTGCTTGAGCATGAAGGATTTAATCGGTTTTTGGGCAACATCAAATGCCTGTCGTGCCGATATCTGTTCATTAAGATAAGGCTGAACTGCTTGTTCGTTAACTTGATTAATCACTGGCGACATGATGAAGAAGGTCAAGAATATCGCGATACCAATAATGACTTGGTTAGACGGTGTTTGTTGTAGACCCATCGCCTGACGCAAGATAGACATCACAACCACAATACGAGTGAACGATGTCATCAAAATCACCATCGCCGGCAAGAAGCCAAGCATGGTCATTAACGCGAGAATTTGCAGGTTAATCGAGTAGTCTTCACCGCCATTGGCATTGGTTGTCATGGTAAAGGCAGGTATGCCGCCACCATTGCCAGTCAAGCTGCCCGTGGTCATGGTTGTCGATTTGGCTTGGTCTTGTTCCATCGTGCTGATAGTGACCGATTCCGAGCCAGCGGTATTCGCAGGAATGACGGTGCCGTCTTCAGCTTGTGCAAATACCGACACACTGAATACGATTGAGCATAGGAGAATAAGCTGAACCAACCACACTTTCACCGTTCGGAAAGCTCCGGCTTGGTGAAAGTAAGAGGAGTTCAAAAGTCCGTTACTTGTTTGCATCTTTTTTTATTAGCTGGGAAAGCTGACTTGAAAATGTACTTTTTTCCAGCATCTCCTGAGTAAGAGGTTTATCGAGCTTAGAGATCAGCTGAATCGATTGTGTGGTAATCCCTACCAAGAACTGTTCATCACCCGCTTGCACAATAGCGATACGCTCTTTAGTACCAACAGGGATTTGCCTAACAATCGCCAAACCTTGTTGATTCGACATCGCAGGTACTTGCATTCGCTTGAGTAGCCAAGCAATAAATAAAATGAAGGCTATAACGAAAATTAGCGACCCAAAGGTGGTCGCTAAATCGAGAGAAGGCGGTGTTGCTGCAAAAGCAATGGAAGGAACCGTTAATAGCCCTACTCCCAAGATTCCTCGTAACAAACCTGTCATTCCGAGAGAAGAGCCCGCTAGTCTTTGAGACAAAAAGCTCATTAACGCAGCTTCTTAATTCGTTCTGTTTGGCTAATAACGTCAGTCAAACGAATACCAAATTTGTCATTTACTACAACCACTTCACCGTGAGCAATCAGAGTACCGTTAACCATCACATCCAGTGACTCACCAGCAATTCGATCAAGCTCAACAACCGAGCCTTGGTTCAATTGGAGTAAGTTACGAATACTGATCTGAGAGCGACCAACTTCCATCGAAATAGTCACTGGAATATCCATAATGGTATCCAGCTTACGACGCTCATCTTCAGAAATCGGAGATGATGAATCGGTTAGCTCATCAAGTGGTGCCGCAAGCACATCATCAACATCAATTGACGGCGCTAAAGGATCTTCACCAAGTGCTGCAGCCCATTCGTCTGCTAGCTTTTGATCTTCACTAGGTTCCATTACCAATTCCTATACTTTTATCTATTTTACTATTCGTCGTCATCATCACTGTTTTCGAGCTCAGACAATAAGTCTTTACCTAGAAAAGCGAGATCAGTTTTAACCACATGTGGTCTTTGAATTTTTTCCGAAATCTGTACTGCAAGCTTCTCACCAGAACGGCCCATTTTCACACGATAAGTCGGCAGTTCTTCGACAAACATGGTTGCGTGCTCAGGCATGTTCATTGGGATAACATCACCAGGGCGCAGCTCCATCAGATCACGAAGGGAAATATCTTGCTCTAGCAAATTCACGCGGAAATTGACGGGCACATCCATGATCTCATCACGCAGTGCGGTACTCCAACGAACATCGGTTTCCATCTTGTCTGATTGAACACCCGCATCAAGCAGTTCACGGATCGGCTCAACCATGGAGTAAGGCATGACAACGTGGAAGTCACCACCACCGCCATCCACTTCAATGTGGAACGAACTCACAACAATCACTTCGGTTGGGCTCACAATGTTCGCCATACTTGGGTTCACTTCGGAATCCAAGTATTCAAACTCAACCCCCATCACTGGCGACCAAGCTTCTTTGTAATCTTCAAAAACAATTTTCAGCAGTAACTGAATGATTCGTCTTTCAGTAGGCGTGAATTCACGACCTTCAATCTTGGCGTGGAAACGACCATCACCGCCAAAAAAGTTCTCTACGAGAATGAAAACCAGACGAGCTTCCATGGTGATGAGTGCCGTACCTTTCAATGGACGGAAACGAACCATGTTTAAACTGGTGGGTACATACAATGTGTTTTGGTACTCACCAAACTTCATCATCTGTACGCCGTTGATCGACACTTCAGCCGTTTTACGTAACATATTAAACAAGCTGATACGCATATGACGTGCGAAGCGCTCGTTAATAAGTTCAAGGGTCGGCATTCGACCACGGACGATTCGATCTTGAGATGAGAAGTCGAAATTGACCGCATTGTCATTTTCGGTTTCTAAGACATCTTCAACTTCTTCAACATCATCAACGCCATGTAACAGCGCATCAATTTCGTCTTGGCTTAATAAATCGGTCACAAATTACCTATTGAATTACGAAGTCAGTGAATAACACTTTTTCAATCACAGGCTGGCCAACAGCTTGAGCCAGGCTTGCTTTAATATCTTCTGTTGCCTTATTACGCAGTTCCACGCGGCCTGTTGGTGAGCGCAATTGATCAACCGTTGCCGAAGCGAACGTGGCCAGTAGCGTACTTTCTACAAGTGGAGAGTGGTAACGAGCCAGGTCTTCATTCTTACTGCCACGTACCATGAGCTGTGCTTTTATCTGAACTAGGCGATCTTTTTTGTCACCTGTCACATTAAACAAGAAGGGCTGAGGAATATTAACATACATAACCGGCTCTGCAGCGACCACAGCCGTTGCTGGCTGAGACTGAGATTCAGAGGCGCTATCGTCAGAACCTAAGAAAAAGTACAGCGCACCACCTATACCAAGCAGTAACACAACTACGGCAATAATAATTATAAGGAGCTTGCTCTTCCCTTTAGGTGCATCTTGTTCTTCGGCCATATCTTACTCTAACTTCCTGTTCTTGCGATTAACTGATGGTTCTTTTTATTAACTGGTTTTTTCTATTAACCAAGCGTTCTTAGCCTGATATTAGGCATAATAACTAATTCCATCACGCTTTGATGCGACATTCAATTCAAGATTACTGTCACTATCAAGGTTTTCATCACCTTGCGTATCATTTGTGCGGTTAGCGCCGGATTGTTGCTCACCATTGTTGTATCTATCTTGTCCCTGACCGGAGTTCTGTTGTTGAACAGACGAATCGGCAAGCTGCAGACCTTGCTGAGCAAGCATCTCTCTCAAGCGAGGTAAGGTTTGTTCAATCACATCTCTCGCTTGCTGATTACTCACCGTAAAGTGCACGTTTGCCACGTCATTATTCATGGTCATGCGGATTTTCATTTGGCCCAATTCTGGTGGGTCGAGACGAATGTCCAAGTTCTTAAGGTTCTTAGACATCATCATTTGTACTTTTTCAGCCACTTGCTCATTGGCTAGCTCTTTGGTGAGCTGTAAGGGCGCTTGTTGAGCAGCTTGAATTTCAGCTCGCGTAGGTGCTGAACCCACCGTTGCCGTACCTTGTGCACCAGCCGCAGAAGCGATCTGCTGAGCAAAGGTCGAATCTTTAGAATCTTCTTTAGCACCCGCTTTACCCAAACCAGACAGTGCTGCTGCACCGGCGCCCGCTTTAAGAAGCGTATCAGTCGAGCCTGCTTTTGTGGCAGCTGGCGTTGCATTCATCGCCATTCCTTGCGCGGTTAAAGCTGGATCCAACGTTGCTTGCTGCTGAGGTGAAGCCACATTAGCTTGTTGAGCTGCGGCCTGTTGGGCTGCATGTGCATTATTGGCGTGCAGCATTGTCGCCTTGTCCGTAAGAGCATTGTTTGCTGATTGAGAAGCGGCCTGCGCTGACACTTGTTGTGTAGCCGTCGCTACAGCTGCTGTTGATGCTGCCGCAGCTAAGGCTTTAGTTTCGCTTGAATCCGTATTATCCCAATCGATAGCAGTGGGTTCACCAGACGCACTGTTCGCAGCCGGAGCTTGACTTAGCAAAGCTGTTACTTGTTGTTGAACGTTAGCGAGCTGTTGATTCAACAGGTCTAGGTTAGAGGTCGCTTTAGCCAAAGCGGCTTGCTCATCAACCGTCAACTTAGCGCCACTTTGTTGCTTATCAAGCAAGCTATCGACAACAGACTGCTCTGATTCGATTTGTCCATTCAATTGGTTTAGCGCTTTGGTATGGGCATCTACTTGCTTTGCCAGTTCAATATCCACGGCTGACAATGCTTGGCTCTGCTCGGCAGCAACCGCACTAGCTGCATTCTTTTGGCTCAGCTCTCGGCTCATACTGGCTTCAATTTGTTCTGGAGTGACGCCTTTATCCATCAACTGTCGAATTTCAGTATCAGTTAGCTGAGAAACACCCTTACCTCCGGTAAGTACAGCGATTTCAGAATCGACTTCAAGGCTCTTCTCCTGATTTGCAGCCTTAGCTTGTTGTGTCGCCTTATCCGTAACGGAAACTCCTGCAACAGAAGCACCGGTGATATTACCTTGGGCTTGTTCTACCTGACCTTGCTGAGGCAAGCCTTTGCCGTTTGGCGCTTGATTTAGGGTTTTGTTTGCCTCATCCAATTGACCAAGCAATTTATTGCCTTCGCTCATCGCTGCATTGGCTTGCGATGCCTGCGTAGCACCATCTACCGCTGATGGACCCTGAGTTTGGGATTGAGCAATATGTTCTTTAGATTCGTTAGTCGTATCCTGCGCATCTTTACCATCTGCCTTATCTGCAACAGTCTTATCAGCGACAGTGCTATCAGTGCCCGAATTGGCTTTGAGCTGAGCCTCAGATCCAGACGCAGCCTCTGCTGATGTTTTATCAGCAGCTTTCTCGCCTTCTACTTCTGAAGCTGCTTGTTTGCTTTGCGCTTCGCTCACTTCGTCAGTAGCCTTTGATTCAGCGGAATCACCTTTGTTCGCTTCGGCTGACGCTTCACCTTCGGTAGATGTCTGTTTAGTATCAGGTTTCGCAGTGCTTTCTGTGTCTTTTGCTGCGACTTTACTGTCACTTTCTTCAAAGCCGAGCGCTTCTTTAAAGGACTCAAAGAAACCTTTAGAGTCGCCGGTTTCTTCTACCTTGGAAGAGGCAGAACCGGTGTCCAACAACGATGACATTTTGTTGGTCGCTGAATTTGAGGAAAGACTAACATTCATATATACAAGCTCTATCTACTAGCTTTGCTGCCATGAATCAGGCAACAAAAAGAAAGTCGGATGCTTTTCATGCCTTTGGTGGGCATAACGCGCAATTTTATATAAAACGGAGCAAGAAACATGCCTATAAGTTCGGTTTTCACAATATAGAGAACAGCACTGACGTCATTCGTGGCTTAGGATCACATCTTCTTTCGGCTGTATAACAGAGTCGAAAACTCATCCATTTGCTTTTGTTCTCTTCGATCTTGCAGCTTTGCTTTCTCTTTCTGCTTTTTCTCCATCAACCACTCGTAGGATTTACGTTTTTTGCGTAACTCCATCCAGTAGCTTTGGCAGTTGTCGACTTGATTTTTAAAGTGGTGCTCGGCTTCTCTCTGTTTGGATAATGTTTCATCCAACTGAGTTAAGAAGCGGTTCAAGTGACCATATTGGCTCGCCGTTAAGCCTGCCTTGCCGCGGTCAACGAGCTGCTGACAGTAATCCAGTCGATACTTTTCAATCTGCGCAACCTGCTCATAGTAGCCTTGCAGCTCAGAGTTCGCTTTGTTGAGCGCAAGTACCGCTTGGTTCTCTTGATCTTTGGCTTGATCGAGCAAAAATTCTAATGCGTTATCCATGACTAACCTTATTCACCCGTTAGCCACCCAATACATGTTTCAACATGTTGACGCACATGTCGTATGGGACGGTCTCTTTCATCTTCTGCTGCAAGTACTCATCCAGTTTTGGTTTCAACGTGAAGGCACTATCGATTGCTGGATCCGTTCCTGGCTTGTAAGCACCAATCGACACCAAATCTTGGTTTTTACGGCAGATAGACAGCACTTGCCTTACCGCTTTCGACATCAAGACATGTTCTTCAGTGGTGATTTGCGGCATAACACGACTGACGGATTTCTCAACGTCAATCGCTGGGTAGTGACCGGCATCGGCCATCTCACGAGATAACACAACGTGACCATCGAGAATTGCTCGCGACGCATCCGCAATCGGATCTTGTAAGTCATCGCCTTCGGTTAACACGGTAAAGAAAGCCGTGATAGAACCTTGTTCATCATTGCCGTTACCTGCTCGTTCCACCAGCGCAGGAAGCTTAGCGAAGACTGATGGCGGATAGCCCTTGGTTGCTGGCGGCTCACCCACAGACAGAGCAATTTCACGCTGAGCTTGAGCAAAACGGGTCAATGAATCCATGAGTAGCAGAACATCTAAGCCTTGGTCGCGGAAGTACTCGGCGACAGCCAACGCGGTTTGACAGCCTTTTAAGCGCATCAATGGTGATGAGTCGGCAGGAGCGGCAACAACAACCGAACGCTTACGGCCATCTTCACCAAGAATCTCTTCAATAAATTCTTTAACTTCTCGTCCACGCTCACCGATTAGGCCTACGACCACTACTTGCGCAGTTGTGCCTCGAGTCATCATGCCCAGAGTTACGGATTTACCGACACCAGAGCCAGCAAACAGACCGATACGTTGCCCTTTACCCACGGTTAGCAAACCATTAATGGCTTTCAAGCCGACATCGAGTGGTTCAGAAATCGGTTTACGAGCTAACGGGTTGATTGGCTCCGCATTAAATGAAGCGCGTTGCTCTGTATAGATTGGACCTAAACCGTCGAGTGGATTACCTACGCCGTCGATCACTCGACCGAGCAGTTCCATTCCAACAGGGATACCACTTTCGGTAGTCATTGGCGTGACGCGAGCGCCAGGTAAGATCCCGGTGATTTGCTCACTCGGCATCAAAAATAGGTTATCGCCAGAGAAACCGACGACTTCGGCTTCCATCTGACCAGACATGGTTTCGACTAAACACAAACTGCCGATTGGCGCTTTACAGCCGGTAGCTTCAAGCGTTAAGCCAACAACGCGTACTAATTTACCAGAGGCAATTGGTCGCGATTTTAGCCCCTCGACTTTGTACTGACTGAGACGATTCGCTAACTCAAGCATTACTCATGACCTTGGTGACGATTTGCGCCGCAGAAATTTTGAATAACGTTCTTTACACGATCTTCCATGCGGTAGTTAACGCTCGACTCACCCGCTTCAATTTGTACATCACCACGGTTGAGTGCTGGCTCTGCGACCAGCGTCCAATTACGGCAGTCCAATTCAGTCTCGCCATACGCAGAGCGAATGATCGCCACATCTTCCGGATTGAGTTTCAATGTGATTGCGTGACCAGAAATCGGCAACGACTCTACCGATTCTTTAACGGTATCTAATATGATTTGTGGGTTGGTTTGCACTTCAACATGAACCACTTCTTTGACCATGGTAAGCACCATGTCGACCAATTGCTTCTCCACCTGAGCGTTCATCAACTCTAATGGTTGAGCGAACTGGTTTGCCAGCCCCATGAAGACGGCCACCTGCTGTTGAATGTACTCTTGACCCGCGGTTACGCCTTCAAGCTTGCCTGCTTCGTTGCCTTCTTCGTGACCGGCAGCAAAACCTTCTTCTTTGCCTTTTTCATAGCCTTGCTTAAAGCCCGCCTCTTGGCCTTGATGCAGCCCTTCCTGATAAGCGCCTTGTTTAATCAGCTCGATTTGCTCTTCAGTCAGAACCAGCTCTTCATCTTCAATGGCTTCTTCAACCGTTGGCATCCAACTAGGGTCGTAGTTAAAAGCGGTTTCTTTGGCTTGTTTGCTCACGTCAGAGGTGTAGTCAGGCAGCCCCCATTTCTGAGGTTGGGCAACCGTATTATCTTCTTCAGGGCGAAGGAAGCCGCGTTTTCTATCACCTGACATATCAGTACCTATCTATGAGTGGCTTAACTGTATTGTGAATTCAAGCAGTTAAACTGAGTTAATCTGTGGTTCGAGATTGGATAAAGAAAAGCCCCAACAGTGTGGGGCTTTTGAGATTTCTGTATTAAAGGAACTCGTCGGCGCCACCAGACAGCATAATTTCGCCACTGTCTGCCATCTTCCTCGCGATACCCAAAATCTCTTTCTGAGCCGCTTCAACATCAGAGACTTTGACTGGCGGCATCGCCTCAATATCGTCTCTCATCATATCGGCAGCACGTTTAGACATGTTCTTGAAGATCTTCTCACGTAGACCTTCATCTGCACCTTTAAGTGCTTTCTGTAGAATATCTTGTGGAACATCACGTAGTAGTCGTTGAACACCTTGGTCATCAACTTCAATAAGGTTTTCAAAGACAAACATCAGATCTTGAATCTGTGTTGCCATGTCTTCGTCTTGGTCACGGATTTGATCCATCAAGACGCCTTCCACGTTGTTATCCATGTAGTTCATGATCTCAGCCGCGGCTTTCAGGCCACCAATTTTGGCAGCTTGAGCACCCGCTTGACCCGCGAACTGTTTCTCCATGATTTCATTCAGTTCAGCAAGCGCCGAAGGTTGAACTTCTTCAAGGTTGGCAATACGCATCATCAGATCCAGACGAACTCGCTCTGGGAACTGAGACAGGATCTCAGCCGATTGATCGGCATCGAGGTACGACAACACAATAGTTTGAATTTGAGGGTGCTCGTTGATGATAATGCTCGCCACCTGACGAGGATCCATCCACTTAAGCGAATCCAAACCTTTCGAACCTGTGCCGAGAAGGATTTGGTCAACAAGGTTATTCGCCTTGTCTTCACCCAGAGCAGCAACTAACGCATTACGCATGAAGTCTTCGCTGCCCATACCAATGTTGGTGTACTTCTGAATATCATCTAAGAAAGCACGGTGCACAGCGCCTACTTTCTCTTGGGATAGGTCTGTAGCTCGCGCCATCGCACTACCCACACGCTGAACCTGCTTTGGCTCTAGGTGACGAATAATACCAGCAGCATCTTCTTCATTTAAACTGAGCAACAAGATCGCAGCGCGCTCATCGCCTGAGATAGAGCCGATATCCACGCTAGAGACATCAAGCACTTCACCGCCTTCAGTTTGTTGTGGAACTATTTCGTTAGCCATCTACCATCCAATTCTTAACTACTTGAGCTGCTAGCTCTGGTTCATTCGCTACAAGTGCACGTACTGCTTTCAGCACGTCCTCGTCTTTATGAAGGTTTGGTAAGTCGATACTTGAACCAAATTCAAACAGCTCACCACCTTCAATATCACCACCAATTAAGCTGGTTTCGCCGTTGGCACCAATTGGCATGCCATCAGGTCCGTACATCTGTTCATCGTTGTCTGCTGCTGGGTTAAGCAGTTTCTTCATTGCAGGGCGAACAAGTACCAACACCACCACAATGATAACCAAGGCACTTGCAAACCAACGAACCCAATCATTGAAGTTTGGATGCTCCCAGATTGGCACATCAGCAACAACATCTGTTACTTGAGGTGCAAACTGCATGCTTAATACGTTGAGCAAATCACCACGAGTTTCATCAAAGCCCACCGTACCAATCAGTACTTGGCGAATCGCATTGATCTCGCTCGCCGGAATCGGAGTATGAACCACTTCACCCGTATCTGGGTTCAAGGATTGGCGGTCTTTGATCGCAACAGAAACCGTCTGACGATTAACCGTGCCGCTCTGTTTACGTTCATGACTGATGGTGGTGTCTAGCTCAAAGTTTCGAGTCGCTTCTTTGTGAACAGAGCCTTGACCTGTCATCGCGCCGTCTTTCATCTGAGCCACATCTTGTGGAATTGAGGCATCCGCTGGAGGCTGGTTACTCAACGCACCCGGAATACCCGCCACCGTATTTCCATTGTTGTAATCTTCTAAGGTGTATTCACTTCGAGTCGCCGGTGTATTCGGATCAAAACGTTTTCTGGTTTGCTCCACAGCACTGAAATCGAGCTGGATATCAACCTGAGCGGTGTAGTTACCAAACCCAAGAATAGGAATCAGGATGGAGTCAATTTTTTCACGCAGCGCTTGTTCTTGATTGCGCTCTAACTCGTGTTCTTTACGACGCGCCGCTGACATAGGGTCTTGAGAGCCTGAGCTCAACAATCGGCCATGCTGATCGGTCACCGTAATACGTGAGGTTTTCATTCCCGGAACGGCACTTGCCACCATATCCACAACAGAATCAACTTCTTGCTGCTTGAGGTTAGTACCTGTTTTTAGAGTTAGGAATACAGAAGCAGAGGCTTCTTGATTATGACGTACAAAAACACTCTGCTTCGGCAGGGCCAATAAAACCTGAGCTTTACGCACCTGTTTCATCTGCTCAATGGCTTTGGCAAGTTGTCTTTCGCGGCTTAATTTAAGGCGTTCTTGTTCTAAACGTTGTGATACACCAAAACCCATGTCTTGCATGAGGATGTCATCACCCGCGTTTCGCTCTTGATTCAAACCCGCTCGTACCATATTAAGCTTTAATGAGTTGTACTCACTCGCCGGTACTGAGATGGTATTGCCTTCAAGCGTGTAATCGATCTTTTGCAGATCTAAGTAATCAAGAACGGGGATCAATTCTTCTGTTTCGTAAGCCCCTAATGGACGCATTTCTGGCTCTTTTACCCAGAAAAACAGCATCACAATCAGCGCTACACAGATAGAGATAGAAAGGACTAAGACGACCTGACGAAGTAAATCGAGATCACCGACAGCCATATCGAACTTCGATGAACTGCGTTCACCTAGATCGGGATTTTGCCCTTCTCCGTCTAGCTCAGAGCCTGCAATAAGTGCATGGTCGTTGCTATCGCTTACGGTTAAATCTGTTGTTTGACTATTATCTGCCACTATTTAACTACCCAACTTATACCGGCATATTCATCAGCTCTTTGTACGATTCGACCAATTTATTTCTAATTTGGATCGTCGCCTCAAAAGCCACACTAGATTTATTACGAGCAATCATCACGTCCGATAGGGATACGCTTTGGTCGCCACTATCAAAACGAGCTTGAAGATCACCTGAGGTCTTTTGTAATGAGTTCACATTATTGATGGCATTAGTCAGCATGTTGCCAAAATCTGCACCGACCGCTTGCCCCGTTGCTGCGGGACGCGCGCTGGCAGCTTCGACCATCATTGCCTGCATTTCGCCTTGTAAACCATCTATTCTCATCTACCACCTCAGGTGTCAAAATTATGACCATCTATTTAGCTATATTATTGACAGAGCAATTAGCGTGCCACACATTTAATTGACTAGATATCGTATTACACTAGTCAGAAAGCTGACACTACTAATCTATCCTCAGTTTGGGATATCTATTCCAGCATCGCGCATTTTAGCCAACTTGTAACGCAGTGTACGAGGGCTAATGCCCAGTTTTTCAGCCATATCTTTGCGTCGGCCATTACATGCAATCAGGGTTTCAAGAATGATCGCATACTCTTGATCTCTAAGCTCATTACCTAACCCTTCGCTGCTAGCCGCGATTTTATTGATTGGGTTTGCTTCGGCAATAGGCTTAATTTCTGGCGCAGCTACGTCACTGCCTTCGACGATTTGTTGTAGGCTGCTTGCGTCTTGCCAATCGACACCTTCAAGAAGGATATGCTCACCAGAGATGTTCTCTTGTTCGCTCAATATTAGCGCACGCTGTACCACATTGTCTAATTCGCGAACATTGCCCGGCCACGGATAATTGACGAGTTTGCTGATCGCTTGTGCTGACATAACGGGTACAGGCATACCAAGTTTGGTGCAGTGGCGCTCAACTAAGTGCTTGGCTAAAGGTTCAATATCGCCTTTACGCTCGCACAATGGAGGCCAAGAAATTGGGAATACATTCAGGCGGTAGTATAAATCCTCACGGAAATTCCCTTCAGAAACATACTGTTTAAGGTCTCGGTTACTGGTCGCTAATACACGAACATCCAATTTGATGCTCTTACGACTACCTAATCGCTCAACTTCGCGCTCTTGCAAAACACGCAGTAGTTTGGCTTGTAGGCTAAGATCCATTTCACTGATCTCATCCAACAGAATTGTACCGCCCTGCGCTTGCTCGAATTTCCCCGGGCAAGCTTGAATAGCGCCAGTAAATGCGCCTTTTTCATAACCAAACAGGGTCGCTTCTAACATGTTGTCTGGGATCGCCGCGCAGTTAATCGCGACAAACGGGCCATCTTTTCGGCTAGAAGCATTGTGAATGTAGCGAGACATCACCTCTTTACCAGAACCACTCGGGCCCAACACCATGACGTTGGCATCGGTTTTCGCAACTTTATCAGCCAGCATCATTAGCTTGATACTTTTTTCATCAGCAACGATAGCGTCACCATTGTCATCCGACTTTACAGGCGCATAACGGCTGACCATGTTGAGCAGCACTTCTGGCGCAAATGGCTTTGCCATATAGTCGATAGCGCCCTCTTTCATTGCAGCAACGGCATCTTCGATGTTGGCGTACGCTGTCATTAGCAATACCGGCAAATTTGGCCAATGCTGCTTAATGTTTCTCAATAGTGCCAAGCCACCCATGCCCGCCATCTGCACGTCAGATACGACAATATCAACGGAGTTCGATTTTAATTTGACCAGAGCATCTTCCGCACAATCCGCTTCCAGCCATTCATAGCCAGCAAGCGCGAGTGTGTCGACAAGGGCTTCGCGTAGACCTTCATCATCTTCGACGATTAACACTTTGCTTTGAGCCATAGGATTCTCCAGTGTAAATTCAGTTAAAACTTATTAGTCTTCAGAAGAAGCACTTCTTTCAAGCGGTAGACACATGGTAAAGCATGCGCCGTCGCCTTCTTCTGATATCAATTCCAGTCGGCCTTCATGTGCTCGACATACCATTTGTACAACCGCTAAGCCTAGACCTGTACCTTGTGAACGAGTGGTAAAGAAGGGTTCCATTATTTTACCTTGAAGCTCTTTCGGTACGCCGGGGCCACTGTCTTGCACTGATATCTTAAGCTCGCCATTTACGGGCCTAAAAAACACATCGATCTGTGATTCCTTACCCGCAATTTGAACCGCGTTCAACACTAGGTTGCTTAACGCTGAGGCGATAGCATTGGCGTTGCCGAACATTTGAGTCTGTTCGCCCTCAACTTCTTGGCAATAATCAATCTGGTTAGTTTTCAATGCCGCTTCCACCATAGGGTGAAATTCAGTGATCAATTCAGCCACAGTAAATGGCTTAACGACTTTGTTGTCACCACCTTTGGCAAACAACAGCATGTCGTTCACTTGCTTCTCTAAGTCATGCAATCTATCCATAAGCTTAGATTGAAAACGCGTTTTTGTTGCCGGCGGCAGATTTGGCGCGGCAAGGTTTGATGCATACAGCATCGCACTTGAAAGCGGCGTTCGCACTTGATGGGCAAGCGAGGCCACCATTCTACCTAATGAAGACAAACGCTGAAGATCACTCACGCGAGACTGCAATAGTCGGGTCTCGGTCAGATCGGTAATCAAAATCAGCTGACCCGTGGTAGAGGCTGAAATCGCCAAACGCACTTTTCGCCCGTTCTTCAATGAGATCTCATGACCGTCATCGTCTTTTGGGTCAAAGGCACTTTGAATCACTGAAAACCACTTCTCGCCAACCAACTCAACACCAAGAATACGATGCGCTTCAGGGTTCGCTTCTCTCACTTCGCCGTGTGTATCTAACAAGATAACCCCTGCTGGCATCACGTCGAGTACTTGCTTATAGCGCTCAACCTGCTGTTCAACAGAATCTAGGTGTGATTGATTTTCTGGTTCGTTAGATACGCGCATGTCAAAAATTTGCCTCAAATACTAAAACAGCCTGAGACGTACAACACGAGTCAGGCTATTTGCTATATTTATCACATAGTTAAGCAAGCAACAACTCGACTATGGTTTATCTGTTCACTTAGCTAGAGTTACCAAATAGCTAAAAAGTGTGTGCTAGTTTTTCGTTTTCATCGAAAACTGGACACTATCGCTGCAAGTTATATTTACGCATTTTTTCAACCAGAGTGGTTCTACGCATTCCAAGCATGTCAGCAGCACGAGCAACAATGCCGCCCTGCGCTTCCAACGCTTGATTGATCATATTCACTTCCATATCCGCGAGTAGCTCTTTCAAGTTAACCCCTTCTGGCGGTAACTCTTGAGGCGCATTAGCATTGTCGGCAATATCATCTTGCTGATCAAAACTGAAATCTTCTGAGAATAAGTCAGCAAGTGCATCACGCTCTTGCTCCTCTTCAGATCCAAAGCTATTAAACTCTGGCTGGAACTCAGGGATATCGCTGTATCGATATTTAGTTGGCAGGTGATTCACATCAACCAAGCTGTTTGGATACAAGATAACCATTCGTTCAACCAGGTTCGCTAGTTCACGAACGTTACCTGGCCAGTAATGCTCCATCAAAGAGTTGATAGCACGAGCCGTGAAACAGATAGGCATGCTGCCTTCCGCTTCCATTCGAGTCATCAGCTCTTGAAGCAACAGTGGAATATCTTCTTTACGATCTTGAAGCGCCGGCATTTCAATCGGGAATACATTTAAGCGGTAGTAAAGATCTTCACGGAACGAATCATCGTCGATCATATCTTCAAGGTTGCGGTGGGTTGCCGCAATCACTCTAACATCAGCTTGTATGGTGCTATTGCCACCTACACGCTCAAAGCATCGCTCTTGCAGTACTCGTAGCAGCTTAACTTGCATCGCCATCGGCATATCGCCAATTTCATCAAGAAACAGTGTGCCACCTTCAGCCAATTCAAAACGGCCTTTACGTGCGGTAATCGCCCCAGTAAATGCGCCCTTCTCATGACCAAACAGTTCACTTTCAAGCAAATCAGGTGGAATCGCGCCACAGTTTACAGGAACAAAAGGCCCTGAACGACGTTTAGAGTGATAGTGAATGTTACGCGCTACGACTTCTTTGCCTGTACCAGATTCACCAAGAATCAGCACGTTCGCTTCCGTAGAAGAGACTTGTTCAATTAAGTGACGTACTTCTTGAATGCCAGCACTTTGTCCTACTAGGCTGCGAAACAGGGTGTTCTTGCGTGCCGAAGACACAACTTGAACACCTTTGCGGCCTAAGAAGTCTTTACAGTGTCTTAATGCATCACTTAATTGCGGGTAGTTAAGAGGAAGTTCAAGCTCACCAACATAGTTAGTCAACTCGTCAACCGGGTGATTGTTTTTGCCAATCACCAGTAAAGGGATGTGATTGGCGTGAACAAGCTTCTCATTCAGTAATGCGTTGAAGCCTTTACCTTTAATGGTACCAATAATGCAGCCGGCCCACTGCAGTGACCAGTCAACTTTACGTGCTTGTTCAGAGCTGATTACTTCGCAGCTCTCTCCTACAAACTCTAATATTGTGCTTAAATTGTGACGATCTTGAGCGTTATCGTCGACGACAAGCAGTTTTGCCAAACCTTGCATAAGTAGGAATTATTGCCTTTATTTTGGTGCGATGCAGAAAAACGGTGAGCGACGTAATCGATAAAACAGAGAAAAGTATCAATGATTATGGTCTACGTGGACAAATTTAGGAAATCAGCAACGAAAAAAGCCATTAGGCTATCTAATGGCTTCTATTTTATTTGATTAAAAAAATAAGGCAACCAACCAATCAAGGGATATGAGATTGGTTAAAACTGCAATTTTTCTTTAAATACCTACGTCAGCGGACGTCAAGTTGTGATATTCGTTCGGAATTTGGTCCCAAGCGCTCTTAATTTCGCGAATAATATCGATAACATCATCAATAGGCTGTGGGTCATTTTTGTGATTTGCCGCAGAAATTTGCGTGATCATGAACTCATAAAGTTGATCTAGGTTTTTCGCAATATCGCCACCATCGTCCATAGATAGGCAACTACGTAGGCTAATAATGATATCTAGAGCCTTACCAAGTCGCTCACCTTTCACTGGGATGTTGCCTGCTTGCATTGCCGCTTTGCCTTGAATCAAACGCTCGATAGCACCGGCCATTAGCATTTGTACAATCTTATGCGGTGAGGCAGCCGTTAGCTGACTATCCACTGATACCTTTTTATATGCCTGTAAAGAACCGCGCATAGTAAACCTCTTCTATAAAAACTTTTTGTATTGTTGAACTGATTTAGCGCCGTGACGGTATTTATGTAGGGTCTTACCTACTCGACTCGTCTCAGACTGCATCAATTCGACTAATTTTCTGGTTCTGGTAATGGCTTCAAACCATTCAGAACTTTGCTTAACGTCGGGATGTGAGTCGATTATTTGAAGCACGTTTTGCAATAACTGTTCTCTGTTATCGACAAGCTGCGTTATTTCTTCAGCATTAATTTCACTAAATTCCAGTTTAGAGAGAATTAGTTGATCGAGTTCACAAAGCTCTTGTAGCTGGCTATTCATCTATTAGCCCAACGCATTCATCATACTGCCCAGCTGAGATTGCATCTTACTGGTCGCATCTTGCATGGCTGTGAACTTAGAGTGGGTACGGCTCTCTAGGCTGTCCATGCGGCGGTCGAGCGCGCTTTGGTCATCAACCAAACGGTAGTTTTGCTCGACCAAGCTCTTTTCTCGAGTACGGATTGAACCCGTGATACCTGTGATACCTTGAATCGCATCTTCCACTTTTTTGGCGAAACCGTTGTTGCCACCAAAGAACTCACCCAACTTATCAAAGTTATTGTTGAGTTGACGGTCAAGCATATCGTAGTTGATTTCTAGCGAGCCTTGTCTTGTGGTGGTGATACCGAATTCAGTCAAAGACTTTAGATTGTCTGGCGCACCTTCGATACTTGATGAGAACACCCCTTTCAATCGGGAGTCGGCGTTACGCACGGTACTGTCACCAGACAGCGGGCCTTTTTGGCCAGTCGTTGGGTCAACACCCGCCAAGTTTTTAGACACTTGGTAAAACTGATTATAAGAATTAACAAAAGCTTCAATGTCTTGGCGAACACTGTTACGGTCGTACTCCACACCAATTTCTGCCGGCGGCTTATCTTTTGGCGTTTTTCCTTTCACCGTAATATCAATACCTTCAATGGCATCTTCAATCACATTGTTATTACTAGAGAGTTGAGCAACACCATCTAGGACAACCATAGAATCTTGGCCAGCCTGAACTTCAGTCATTCCACTATAGGTATCAAAAGATTGCTGTGCTTGTTCAAGATCTGCTTGCGCTTTATCGACCTTCTCTAAGAGCTCGCGCTCTTCGGGTTCTAATTTGGCACGCTCAATTTTCTTGGCTTGCTCTGCGGTGAGTTCGCCTTTTTGAACTTTCTCAGCCAACTCCGCTTTTTCTTGTGAAATCTTCTCTTCGATACGCGCTTGCTCAGCCTCAAGCTTTTGTTGGGCTTCTTTCGGTGTCACGTATGAATCGGTCAGAGTACCTGAGGCAGCATTTGACCACCCCGGCACATCGGGTGCCTTCTCTATCGCTTTTTCATCAAGCTCAAGTTCTGGTGTGTAGTAAGAATCTAAAAGCGTACCTGACGCGGTTTCAGTCCAGCCAGGGATATTATCTTCAGGCATCACAGACTTTGCCGCTTGAGCTGCGTCTAGGGCGGCTTGGCCGTCGGCGGCTGCTTGCTCACCGTAGCTGAGACTTTTAGAGTCTCCGTCAACATCTGAAGTAGAATCGGTTTGGGCTGCTGGGATGATATTGCCATCTTTATCGAGTGTTTCATTCGCATTTGGGTCATCGCTAGCGATCACTTCATCGATGAGTTCAACGGTTTTTCCTGCAGGGGTTAGAGCTAGAATATCTTGAGCAGCAACGCGCGCTTTCTCTAGCGCTTTAACACGTTCTTCAAGCGTTTTGTATTCGAGTTTTTTTAAGGGATTGGCAGCATCTGACTCAACATTAATGCTGATCTGCTGATCTGAACCAGACTGGTTCGAGGCAATAATAAGTCTTGGACCTTCGACATCGTTGATAATAGATGCACGAACGCCTGGGTTGCTATCTGCACCGTTGATACCACGAACAACTTCGATAAGTCTCGATCTGTCGCCAACTTGCACGTCAAAGCTGTCATCACCAAGCGAAACCTGCAGCTTACCTGGGCCAAATTTCATGTCCTCTGACAGTACATCAGAAGCCACTTTATGGCTTTGGGCAAGCTGCAACACATCGATGGCATATTTGCCAGCGATCGCTTCGGTAGTCGCGGTTGCAGAGACAAGCGCTTCATCGGTACTTTCCACTGTTCGCACAGCAAAAGCTTTTTCCTGACGAAAGTTTGTCATCAGGTTTTTCATCGAATCAAGGGATTCTCTGAGTCTTCCATAGGCACTAATGCTGGTATCGATTCGCGTTCGTTCATTGTCGATTCGTTGCTGTTTAGGTACACGCTCCGAATCAACAATTTTGCTGACCATGGAATTGATATCCATGCCAGACGAAATCCCCATTGGGCCAAAACTCATTAAATCACCTCAATAATACGACTTAAACCTTCACCTCAAATATTCGACTATTCGAGTTTTGGGCTGCTAGGCGTCTTAGAATTTCAAGCATTTCTTCATCAGGGATCTGGCGAATAATATCACCGGTTGTGGTCTCATAAATGGTAACCACATCTCTCCCAGATTCTTCATCGACCTTAAAAGCCACACCTTTATTGAGAGAGGAGATAAACTCGTTTACCTTCTCCACCATTTTGACTCGCTCTTCATCATTTAACTCTTGTCTATGTTGAGCTAATTGAATCGCCGCTTCGGTAGCTTCCTCTTTCGATTTCTCTACCTTGTCATAAGATGTTGCTTCTTTTAGTCGCGAAAGACTCGACGCACTACTACCTTCATCGCTTGCAATTTTAATGCCATTAGGTGAGCCATAAGGCTGGATGTTCGATGCGTTGGATGATATTTCCATAACATTCTCCCTCCCTCCTTTATGAGCCAAACAGTAAAACTCTACCCAGAGTAGAGTTTACCGCTACTTACCGAGGTAAGTTTAGCCCAATAAGCTTAGAGCTGCTGATGGTGACTGTTTCGCTTGAGCTAGGATAGAAGTACTCGCCTGTTGTAGGATTTGAGACTTCGTCATAGCTGTTGTTTCTTTCGCGTAATCGGTATCTTTGATACGGCTCTTAGACGCATTAACGTTTTCGTTGATGTTGTCTAAGTTGCTGATTGCATGGTCAAAACGGTTTTGGAAAGCACCTAGAGAAGCACGTTGGCTATCAACAGATTTTAGAGCACCATCAATGATAGATACTGCTTCGTTTGCACCTGCAACAGAAGTTACGTCGATATCGTTAACGGTAACGTCTTTACCAGCACCGATACCTAGTTCGCCCGCAAGGCTGCCGCCAAACTCAACATCACCTTCAACTTTTTGGCTTGAAGCGAAAAGTTGCAGTTTACCGCCTTCACCCACAGACGCTTTAACGTCTTCACTTTGACCGTTGATGTAAGTTGCTAGCTCTTCAATATCGTTGCCTTCTTTCGCAGAAATGGACAACTCTTGAGCTTCACCAAATTTATCGTTGTACTTAATCGTTAGATCAGCACCAGCACCTACACGCCAAGAAGCATCTTTGCCTTCTTCTACGCCGTAGCTCTTACCGCCCATTTCTTGAGTATCGGTGCGCATGTTCCCCATAGAAAGCATTACCGCCTCACCAGAATCTGCACCGATTTGGAAAGATTGACTACCGTAAGTTCCGTTAAGAAGCCTGTTACCACCAAAAGAAGTTGTTTCAGCAATACGGTTAAGTTCTTTGTTCAGAGCAGAGACTTCTTCTTGGATCGCAACACGTTCAGATTTGCTGTTTGAACCATTTGAAGATTGAAGAGAAAGGTCACGCATACGTTGCAGAATGTTGGTTGACTCATTCATTGCACCTTCAGCTGTCTGTGCAATAGAGATACCATCATTCGCGTTTTTCACAGCCATATCTAGGCCACGGCTTTGCGACGTTAAGCGGTTAGAGATTTGTAGGCCTGCAGCATCATCTTTTGCGCTATTGATTTTATAGCCAGAAGACAAACGCTCCATTGATTTTTGAGTACCTTCAGCCGCGCTATTCAGGTAGCGCTGAGCCGTCATTGCAGACACATTAGTGTTTACATTAATCGCCATAGTTGATCTCCTTTAGGCATTTTTTAATGCACTTATGTGACTCTCACCTCACACAAATACATGTCAATTTGTTTATGCACCAGTGTCTCTCTCACCTTACATTGGTACATATCATTTCTCTCAATCCCTTTAACGGCCCCTTAATTAGAAGCTTTAATAAAAAATGCGATTTTTTTCGTATTCTTTTCAACAACAAAGAAAAGTGTGATCAGGCTTCAATTAATAGAGCGGCATTCGCTAAAGTTTCGCATCCTCGCTCATTTATAAGTGTCGCCTTGCACATAAAAACCAAAGCCGATCCCTGATATCTCGTTCTACTCGATTCTGGGGTGACGAAAGACTGCTTCGATGTAGTAAGCGAGGAAACCATCATTTCCCAATTCCCGTCACTCCCTACAGTGAGGAGCGAGCGTGATAGGGAATCTCGCTTTCCAATCAACGACCAACACCAAAACTCCCCCCTTCTCCAAATTGCAGGCAATAAAAAACCCAGCCGAAGCTGGGTCTGTTTAGCGCTCATCTCTCACCACGAGCTAATTTGTGGAAGCCTTGCGTCAACACTATTGGTCAACGTGGCTTTTTAATCGATTAACCTAGTAGGC
>NZ_JBFRVF010000061.1:0-1190 GCF_041475025.1 Vibrio sp. 10N.222.49.C12
TGGTGCGCCGAGCATGGCGTTGATCTAGGAGGTGAAAGTCCTCTACGGGCTCAGTCGAGCGAGAACCGTTAGCCTATGCAAGGGTGTTCACCGTGAGGTGAAATCTGAAGGAAGCAAATGGCAAAACTTGGTTGTGACGAACAGAAATCTGATAGTAGGCCATTACAACTTGGGCAACCTAGCCATAGATAGAATAGCCCAATGCCTCGACGGGAAGTGTGTAGTGGTAAATCAGGCACAGCCAAGGGAAAGAACAACGTCTTACCTCGGGAGATCTTATGGTTTGTCTCAATAGAGACTAATACAGCAGTGATGTTGTGTGATGAGCAATAAGAAGTCAGCAGAAGGCATAGTACTTTGAGAATGTACAACTCAAAGGAAGGCCTGAACTGAATATATCAAGAAGCAGTCACTAGACACTCAATCATGTGGAGTCATAGCAAGATGAAACTCATCTCTACGTCCCAAAGGGCAATACCGCAAGTAAAGCTCATGGATACGAAGAATGACAAGCATGGTCGGCGTAGACAGGAGGGCGAGTCTTGGTGACCTCAACTTCGTTGATGGAGCAAATCTGCTCCTCAACCAATTTGAATCAAGCTCTTAGACGCGTGAAGAAGAACAAAGGGTGTGCAGGAGTCGACAAGCTCGACATCAACGCCACTATCTCAAGACTTCGACAGGCATCAAACGGGCAAGAGCTTCGCCAGAGTCTTCTGGATGGAAGCTATCAACCTCAACCTGTTCTTGGTGTAGAAATCCCCAAAGCTAGTGGTGGCGTAAGGCAATTAGGTATCCCAACAGTCCTTGATAGGGTAGTCCAACAGGCAATCACATCAGTGCTGTCATGTATCTATGAGCCGAAGTTCTCCGACAGTAGTTACGGGTTTAGACCCAACCGCAGTGCGCACCATGCATTGTCGGCCGCCAGTCGCTACATCCGAGAGGGTCGAGGTTATGTAGTAGATATCGACCTAGCAAAATACTTCGATACAGTGAATCACGATAGGCTAATGCACAGGCTGTCACAAGATATTGCTGATAAACGCGTGTTAAAGCTAATTAGGTCATACCTACAGGTAGGCATAATGCGACATGGACTAGTTGAGCAGAGACAACGAGGCACACCCCAGGGTGGGCCATTATCTCCGCTACTATCAAATATTGTATTAGATGAACTGGATAAAGAG
>NZ_JBFRVF010000062.1:0-20590 GCF_041475025.1 Vibrio sp. 10N.222.49.C12
CGCCATGCTCGGCGCACAAATTGAAAGGCTTGCATCAATGCAAGCCTTTCTTATGGGAGTCACTTTCACTTTTAATCACCTAGATTAGCGCGATGTCCGTTTAAGTCTTCGTTTAATGTTCTGCTCTTTCACTACAAAGTCGAATAGCGGAGCGAACAGGTTGGCGAACAAGATAGCCAGCATAATGCCCTCTGGGTAGGCTGGATTAAGCACTCGAATACCGACCGTCATCACGCCGATCAAAATCCCATAGGCCCATTTACTCTGATTGGTAAACGCGGCAGATACAGGGTCTGTTGCCATGAAGAAGGTACCAAAGGCAACACCACCCAACACAAAGTGCCAGTAAAACGGCATCGAAAACATCGAGTTAGTATCCGACCCTATCCAGTTCAGTAAACTCGACGTCACGACAAGGCCGACAATCACACCGGCGACAATGCGCCAAGACGCTATCTTCATCACAATCAAAATCAACCCCGTCAGCATGATCAGCAGTGACGACACCTCACCCATCGAACCTGGAATATTACCGATAAAGGCATCCATCCAGGTGATCGCCTCGCCAGTCATGTTATTGATGAGTGACGTGCTGCCGCCTTCATACCATTGACTCAGCGGTGTCGCGCCTGAATAGCCGTCAGCGGCAACCCACACAAGCCCACCCGACATGTTGGCTGGATAGGCGAAATAGAGAAACGCGCGGCCTGCAAGGGCTGGGTTCAAGAAGTTTCGTCCTGTACCACCGAACAGCTCTTTGGCGACAACGATACCAAAGGTGATACCTAAAGCGGCTTGCCAAAGCGGGATGGTTGGCGGAAGAATGAGTGCGAATAGTACCGAGCTAACAAAGAAACCTTCATTCACCTCATGTTTTCGTACAACGGCAAATAAAACCTCCCAGAAGCCACCCACAACAAACACCGTGGCATAAACGGGTAGGAAATAGAGTGCACCAAGCAACATCTGACTTGCCCAGCCACTTGCCATCAATGACTGCGCATCACCAAATGCCCACGACAGACGCCAGCTACTCTCGATAACCGAGGCAAGTTCATTTAATTGATAACTGGATGTGAGTGCGAGAACGCTTTGGTGTCCGACGTTATACATTCCCCAGAACATTGCCGGGAAGGTCGCCAACCACACCAAAATCATAATGCGCTTTAGGTCAATGCTGTCACGAACATGGGTTATGCCGCGGTTTACGTTTCCGGGTGTATAGAATATTGTCGCGAAAGCTTCATACACTGGGTAGAGCTTTTCGTACTTACCACCGGCTTCAAAGCGTGGAGCCACGTCTTCTAATCGTTTTTTTAAACTCATAATCTCAATCACCTTATTGCTTGAGTTATGGTTTTCTACGCATCAGCCGCGCTATTTGAACAATTTTTAACGATTTTTAATCAAATTCGTCTTGAAGAACGAGTGTCTAAAAGTCGAACCGATGTTGAAAAAGAGAGGCGTATAAACAACAAAGCCCCAGCAATGGCTGAGGCTTATTTGGTTTGGTAACGGTCGTCGTTACTTAACGCACATCACATTAAGCAATGAAGAACCTTTCAACTGGTTGACGTTACCGTTGGTAAACAGACCTTTCTTATCTGCGCCCCAATAAGGGAGATGCATTGGCCAGTTCTGTTTTTCCATAACCTTTGAGCTCAAGATGCTTTGCCATTGCTTCTCACTCATCAGCTTCATGTTGACCTGATTACACACCAATTCAGCGCTATCGTAATCTAGGCGGCTCCAAGGCTTACCTTGCTCCATGTAGAACTGTTGTTGATGATCTAGAAGGTAAGGAATAGCATATTGGCTACCCGCAATGTCTGCTTTCACGCGAATCTCGATCTCTAGATCATTGTCTGAACTCGCGTTACCGCTTGGTAGCGTCTGAATTGCTGCAGCGCTCGCTACCGCCGCCACTTGCTTAGTAGCCACAGGTTTCGGTGCAGGCTTAGCTTCTACTTTTGCAGGAGCCTTGTGCGTCACCGCTTTTGGCTCTGCTGGTTTTGCCACAATAGGCTGTGATGAGGTTTTCGACTTATCGACCATACGAATAAAGGCTTCACCGTAACCAGAAACCTTACGCACCTGAGCTAGGTCTTTTCTCGCATCAGAGAAGGTAGAATAAGGTCCGATTAAGCAACGGTAGTCTCCGCCTTCCGGCTTCATCCAAACGTTGGTCGAGATCTTCTCATACAGAGGCTTTGCTCGGCTCAGTGACAAAGGCTTGTTCAGCAGGCCACATTGAACCCAAAACAGTTCGTTATCTGAATGACGTTTTGGTGCTTTACTGCCCCACACGCCCTTACCGATCGGACATGATTGCTCTAGCTGTGGTAATTGGTTGGTGCTTGCCTGAGTTGCATCACATAGAACCGACTCTGCATTCACTTGGCTCGATACCAAAAGAGATGCAGCGATAAGTCCCATACGATAATTTCTCGTCACAGCACGACATACAGCATTCATTGTCAATTTCATAACCACCACTTAAACCCTTGCGGGCTAATTATTACCGAATCTATGTCGATAAAACATGAATTCCATTTTAACTATTATTGACACTGTCAATAATACTAAGTTCCAGATCCATTAAGCAAAAAAAGAGCCGTAATTGCTTACGGCTCTTAATTTAGTGACTTTTTTTACTAAAAATCAAACCGGGCTATCACCCTTTATAAATTTTCGGGTTGAACACGTCACGTAACCAGTCGCCTAATAGGTTAATAACGAGAACCAATGTTACCAAAAGCACACCTGGGAATGCTGTGATCCACCATGCTCCTGAGAAAATGTAGTTAAAACCAGTACTGATCAGGGCACCGAGTGATGGTTGGTCTACCGGAAGACCTAAACCTAGGAAAGAAAGTGCCGCTTCTGACATTATGGCATTTGCCACCTGTACCGTAGAGATAACCAAAATCGGTGATAAACAGTTAGGCAGAATATGGCGGAACATGATGCGAGGCGCTCTAAAGCCCATCACACGTGCCGCTTCTACGTACTCTTTCTTCTTCTCTGCCAATACCGATGCACGAATCGTACGAGCATACTGCGGCCATTCAGCAATACCGATGATCACCACCAGCATAACAACCGCATATTGCGCGTAGAAGTCACTACCGAAACTCGCCTTAAAGATGGCCGAGACAATGATCGCAACCATCATGGTTGAGAACGAAAGCTGAACATCGGCAAAACGCATCAGGAAGCTATCAATACGACCACCGAAGTAACCTGCAGACAAGCCAATGATGATACCGAGAGTCAGCTGAAGACCTACCGCTAGGAAACCGATCGTCAATGACAGACGCGAGCCGTAAAGCATCGTAGATAAGATGTCACGACCCTGCTCATCAGTACCCAGTAGGAAGCGTTCTTCGCCGTCTTCCATCCAAGATGGTGGCAACTCAGAATCCATGATGTCGATAGACGTCACGTCATACGGGTCTGTTGGCGCTAGAATAGGTGCCGCTAATGCCATAACAAGGAAAGCTGCAAAGATAGCGAAGCTCACCATTGCCACTTTGTCACGTAAGAAGTAGTACAGAATGTCTGACTGCTTGAATCGCTCCCAACGAGATGGAGCTGTTGTTGTTTGTTCCATGATTATGCTCCTTTCCCTGTGATGTTCACTGTTGGGTTAATGATGCCGTATAGCAAGTCAACAATGGTGTTAGTTACTACGAAGATCAGGCCAACGAAGATAACGTATGCGGTAATCAGTGGTGTATCCACTCGGTTAATCGCTTCAAGGAATAGGAAGCCGGTACCCGGCCACTGGAATACAGTTTCAGTAAGAATGGTGTAAGCCACCATAGTACCGATTTGAACACCGCCTACCGTTAGTACTGGCAGCATTGTGTTTTTCAAAGCGTGTTGGTAGTAAATCTTGTTCAGCGCTAGGCCTTTTGCTTTACCAAACTTGATATATTCAGAGCTAAGAACCTCTAGCATTTCAGAGCGTACTAGACGAATGAACAGAGGCAGCATGATAGATGCTAGAGCAATACTCGGCAGCACTAAGTGTGCAAGGCCATCTATCGTTAAGAAACCAGACTCCCAGCCAAACCAGTTTGCGGTCTCACCACGTCCAAACGACGGCAGCCAACCTAACTCAATAGAGAATACATACATCAACATGATTGCGGTTAAGAAAACGGGCACAGAAATGCCGATACTACTGCCCGCCATCACCAGTTTAGTGAAGAAGCTTTTTGGGTGTATTGCAGAATAAACGCCAAGTGGAATCGACAGACAAACAATGATCAGAGAAGCGCCGAACACAAGCTCAAGCGTTGCGACTAGTTTATCTAAGATTACGTCCACAGCTGGGCGTTTAAAGAAATATGAAGTACCAAGATCACCTTGTAGAGCTGCGCCCACAAAGCGAGTGTATTTTGTAATGAAGGGATCATTTAAGCCGAGTTCATCACGCAGCGCTTGACGCTCCGATTCTGAAACAGATTGACCGACTAACTCACGCAACGGGTCGCCCAGGTTATCCTGAATGGCAAACGCCACCAAACTGATCACAAACATCACTATCAGTGCCTGAAACAGGCGCTTGACCAGAAACGTAACCATTCCTTGCCCCTTATCTATCCATGACTATCTAGTCGAAATCCGCGACTAGATAACAAAATTCAGTCTTAAAAAAGGTATTTAGCCAGACTGAAGGAAGACCAAATACCGAAACTTAAATCTATATCTTAATAATTTGAGAGCCTGAAAAGCTTCAAGCTCTCGATTCTAGCAAGCTAGATTATTTTACAACTAGGTCGCCGAAGTAAGGCATAACCATTGGGTTTACTACGTCTGCTGCACCTACGTTAGACTTCGCGCCCCACGCTTCACTTTGCCAGTGTAGCGGTACGAATGCTGCGTCGTTGTAAAGTGTTGCTTCAACGCCTTTCAGCATTTCAGCACGCTTAACTGGGTCAGTTTCAGTGTTAGAAGCTTCTACGATCGCATCCATTTCTGGGTTTGAGTAGCCAGAACAGTTGTATTGACCACGGCCAGTCTCTTCGTTACGAGTCATAGTTAGGAACTCGTTGAAGTTAGCTGAATCTTCTGTATCTGAGTGCCAGCCGATCATCATCATGTCTGCTGAACATAGGTCAAACTCAGGCCAGTACTGTGCTTTAGGCATAGTTTTAAGATCAACTTTGATACCAATCTTAGACAGCATTGCCGCAGACGCTTGCGCTACTTTCGCATCGTTCACGTAACGGTTGTTTGGAGCCATCATAGTTAGCGTAAAGCCATCTTCGTAGCCCGCTTCTTTCATCAGCTCTTTCGCTTTTTTCAGATCGTAACGAGGAACTAGGTCTTCGTTGTGACCCGCGTAGCCTGTTGGGCTTTGCTGACCAGCTGCTGTTGCGAAGCCTTTCATGATCTTCTTAACGATACCTTCGTTGTTGATTGCGTGAACAATCGCCTGACGAACGCGAACATCTTTAAGTGCTTCGTTGCTGTTTTGGTTCATTTGGAACGTGATGATACGAGTACCAGGTAGCGTCACTAGATCGATGTTCTTAGCGTTTTTAACACGCTTGTGATCGTTTGGTGCTACTGGGTGAATCATATCAACGTCGCCAGAAAGAAGTGCTGCAACACGTGTCGCGTCTTCTTTGATTGGCACAAGTGTTAGCTTGTCTACGTTGCCTTCAGTTTCTGTGTCCCAGTAATCGTTGAAACGCTCGAACGTTACTTTAACGCCTTGCTCACGCTGCGTTACGATAAATGGACCAGTACCTGAAACGTTAGTCGAAGCAAACGAGTTACCGTGCTTAACTAGCTCAGACTTGTCTTTACCTTCCGCTGTTTGGCCAGAGTAGAACTTGCTGTCCATTGGGAAGATGTAAGTTGCTGTTTGTAGTACTAGTGGGTAAGCCGCTTTTGATACTAGCTCAACTGTGTAGTCATCCACTTTTACCATTTTTTCGTATGGCGTGAAGATAGACTTAAAGTCTGGAGAAGCTTGTAGACGTTCAAAAGTCCACACAACATCATCAGCAGTCAGTTCGTTACCAGAGTGGAATTTCACACCTTTACGTAGGTTGAAGCGGAAAGTCGTTTCATCAACACGCTCCCAGCTAGATGCTAGGCGGCCTTCAAAATCCATCTCTTGAGTGAAACGTACTAGAGGGTCAAACACCATGTGAGACATTTGCAGTGTGCCACCAGACAGCTGCTCGTGCGGGTCAAGTGATACTGGGTCAGCTGCGTAGCCAACGGTAATATCTGCTGCTGCTGCACTAAAGCTTAGGCCAGCTGCCATTAAAGCTACTGCTAATTTGCTTTTCATGGTTTTCATTGCATAACTCCTTCATGCGGGAATCCAGATCCCTAGTTGTTGTATTTGCGTCTGTTTATTGTTGTTAGCAAGCTAAACTCCAGCCTGCTGATTTTTATACCGCGGCTTGTGCCACTGCTTTTTCTTCTCTTAAGCCTGTAAATTCAGGCATTAAAGAAATCAGTTGTTTGCTGTATTCATGCTGAGGTGATTGGAACAGCTGCTCCGTTGGCGCAACCTCCAATAATGTCCCCATCTGCATCACACCAACACGGTCACACATTTGGCGAATAACCGGTAGATCGTGACTGATGAACAGCATGGTTAGGTTTAGCTCGTCTTGTAAGTCTTTTAGTAGGTTAAGAATCTGAGCCTGTACCGACACGTCCAGTGCCGATGTTGGTTCATCACAAATCAAAAGACGTGGGCGAGTCGCCAAAGCGCGAGCGATAGAAATACGCTGACGTTGACCACCTGAGAATTCGTGTGGGTACTTCACCCCAGCCATTTTGCCTAAACCCACGTGCTCTAGCAGGTCGTTCACGATCTGACGAGTTTCATTTTCGTTGCGAGTAAGCTTATGGAATCGGATAGGTTCAGCAATGATGTCGAATATCTTCATTCGAGGGTTCATTGATGTGTAAGGGTTTTGGAAAACCATCTGCATTTGACGACGCATAGGGCGACGTTCTTTTTCAGATTTCAGACCAGTAAGATCAACGCCTTCAAACGTTACCTTGCCTGAGTTTGGTGCGTACAAGCCAGCAATCACACGAGCAATCGTTGATTTACCTGAACCTGATTCACCTACTAAACCAAACGTCTCACCTTCATGCACTTCAAAGCTCACGTTGTTTGATGCTTGAACGTACTCACGACGGCTCTCAAAGAAAGAATCTTTGGTAGTAAAGCGTAAGTTGACGTTCTCAACGTTCAACAGAGGGCCAGTGTAATCACGGTGATCTTGGCTTTGACCTAACCAGTGGTTCTTCACATCCAATGGTTCCATCTCTTGTGCTTCTTCGATGTAGCTAACAAGAGGGAAACGATCGAGTTTGCGATCCGAACGAGGAACCGCAGAGATAAGACTGTGTGTATATGGGTGCTCAGGAGTACCCAGAACTTTCGCTGTTGGGCCAAACTCAACTAAGTCACCACGATACATAACGGCTACGCGGTCGGTAACGTTAGATACCACGCCCATGTCGTGCGTGACCAACATGCAACCTACGTTCTTCTTAATACATAGGTCGCGAATCAAACCCAAGATCTGGTCTTGGATAGAAACATCCAGTGCTGTTGTTGGTTCATCTGCGATGATTAGGTCAGGTTCACCTGCCAATGCGATCGCGATAACCACACGCTGACGCATACCGCCAGAGAATTGGTGAGGGTACTGCTTTAAACGGTTTTCTGGTTGTGGGATACCCACTTGGTTCATCAAGTCTAATGAGCGCTGGTAGGCTTCTTGATCCGAAACCTTCATGTTGGCATGAATCGTCTCTTTTAACTGCTGTTCTACTGTGAATAGAGGGTTAAGAGAAGTCATTGGGTCTTGGAAGATAAAACCAATCTTTGAGCCGCGAACAGAACGCATCTGTTCAGGAGATAAACCAGAGACTTTTTCGCCATCCAGAAATACCTCGCCGCTAGCAATGCGGCCAGGAGGGCTCAGCAAATCGATCACAGCATTACCTACTGTTGATTTACCTGCACCAGACTCGCCTACAACACCAACAATCTCACCACGTTCAATGTTGAACGAAAGTGATTTAACTGCGGCGTGAACTCCATGACGAGATGGGTATTCGATACGAAGATTTTTTACTTCTAAAAGTGACATTACCAGACCTCTACTGCTTTGGCAGCTTTCTGCCCTGTCTGCAAAATTGAATCCATTCTTACCAGAATATTGTTCTGATATTTTATACGGTTGACAATTTGGCAAATAATTCACAGAAAAGCAACAAAAATAGGATAAAAAGTCGACATTAAACGCTTAGCAAGCAAAAGTGCCACATAACTATTCACCAAAAGAGCATATAGTAAGAAAAATCAACATTATATTATCGGCAAGAAATACTCACAAACTCCTTACCACTACTTACTTGTAGAGTTAAAGCCGTGCTTCAAAGCAGATCTCACTACCAGCCACTAAAAACAAATAATTATTCCAAAAAACAATTAACACTATAGAAACAAACGCTAATTTTGTTAATTTGAACAAATAAAACAACCAGATAAACGTTAATTAGCCATACATTTAACCATCTGTATTATTTTGGTAAATACAAAACAGACAAACGAAAGGCCTAATAAATCAGAGGAGTTTTTGAACGACCAAATGCGTACAAAGCTGTCAAATTCAGGCCTTAGTGAGCAAATTTAGGGTCAGGTTTCACTTTTCATAAAAGTCTTTAGACCAAAGCCATTAATATGTCGAATTATTGAGCACTCCATTTATATAAAATTAGATATAGAACTGTACATTTGATAAAGAAAGCAACTCTGTAGCAGCACCATTATCAAGCAGATCGTTAGGAATCTGTCTTATATAAGAAGGGGAGATAGATGTAAGAAGCCCCGTCATTTCTGACGCGGACGGCTAGTTGAGGCTTCTTAAGTGATCAGTGAAGAGACATTCTTTGAACATCAGGCGAACCCCACTCTGTTCAAGTTATCTAAGTTTCAGATGTAAAAAAGCCCTAGTCTTTCGACTAGGGCTTCTTAAGGTGGTCGGTGAAGAGGGATTCGAACCCCCGACCCTCTGGTCCCAAACCAGATGCGCTACCAAGCTGCGCTATTCACCGAGACGTTTCGTTTGATTTCTCAAACTGGGAACTTCAAAGAAGCTACCAAAATTAATGGGGTGGCTAACGAGATTCGAACTCGCGACCACCGGAATCACAATCCAGGGCTCTACCAACTGAGCTATAGCCACCACTAATTTTTTATATAACCGCTTAAAAGCGATTATTGAAATAGTGGTCGGTGAAGAGGGATTCGAACCCCCGACCCTCTGGTCCCAAACCAGATGCGCTACCAAGCTGCGCTATTCACCGACTAGTTTTGTATCGACTCTTGGGAATAATAAATCAACACTGGAAGCCGAAGCTACCGATATTTTGTAAAGAAAGAATGGGGTGGCTAACGAGATTCGAACTCGCGACCACCGGAATCACAATCCAGGGCTCTACCAACTGAGCTATAGCCACCATTATTTCTTTTTGCCAATTTCTCACTTACCGAAGTAAGAGACCGGATGGCGCGCCTGAAAGGATTCGAACCTTCGGCCTTTGGCTCCGGAGGCCAACGCTCTATCCAGCTGAGCTACAGGCGCATGCCCTGTCGGCGGAGTGGAATAATACGTATATCACCCAATGCCGTCTAGTACTTTTTTAACTTTTTTTTCTGTTTGGTCTCTTTTTCGACAGTTAATATGTGATAAACCCCTTATTTGAGTACTACAACCCGCCACAGCTTATAAGTTGTTGTTTATTGCAACAACTTATCGGGATATAATCACCCATTATTTACATTGGTTTAACAGTTGCTCTTTGCTGGTTAAAGCCAAAACACCCTTCCAACACTATAAATTGGTAAGCATGTACTTACCTTGGGAATGTAAAGTGAGTTTAATGGATATGTCTCGTCGAATTTTAAGCGTTGTCATCGCAGTTTTAACCTTTTCAACTGGCGCAATGGCTGCAGGCCTAAGCGAAGCGGAGCACGATGCAATTGCTGAACGCATCAAACCAGTTGGCCAAGTTTACCTAGTCGGCAGCGAGCCAGTAGCCGCAGAACCAACAGGCCCTCGTGATGGCGCAGCAGTTTACGGTACCTTTTGTATCGCTTGTCACGCATCTGGCGTAAGTGGCGCACCTAAAACAGGTGATGCTGGTGACTGGGGTCCTCGCATTGCTCAAGGTCGCGACATTCTAGCTGACCACGCAATCAACGGCTTCAATGCGATGCCAGCGAAAGGTTCATGTATGGATTGTTCAGACGACGAAATCAAAGATGCTATCGAGCACATGATTGCTGGTCTGTAATTTGCCGAGCTATAGTTAAAAATGCCAGATTCAGAAAAGGTGACCTCATGGTCACCTTTTTTATTGGCTTCTATATAGTGCGATTAAAGTAGGGCATTACTTCTTGTTGAACATCGCTCGAATATTCGCAATGTGCGCCTGCCCTTTTTCCATTCTTTCTTCAGCGGATTGAGGCTTCTTAACGCTTTCCCACTCCACATCATCGTGCGGCAGCTCATCGAGGAAGCGGCTTTGTGTTGGCTTTATTAATTCACCATATTGACGACGTTCACGACACTTAGTAAAAGTCAGCTCTTTCTGCGCTCGAGTAATCCCCACATACATAAGACGACGTTCTTCTTCTACGTTGCCTTCATCGACACTGGTTTGGTGCGGCAAGATGCCCTCTTCTGCACCCATCAGGAATACATATGGGAACTCTAGACCTTTCGATGCATGCAATGTCATTAATTGGACTTGATCTGCATCGTCATCATCCTCACCACGCTCCATCATATCGCGCAGCGTTAAACGTTGAACCACCTCGCGCAGGGTTTTCTCTTCTTTATCGTAGTTGTCACCCTCAAGATCGGCCACAATCCAGCTATACAGATCAGAGACGTTCTTCATTCGCATTTCAGCGGCTTTCGGGCTCGCTGAGGTTTCGTACAACCAATCTTCGTAGTTGATGTCACGAACCAAAGAACGAACGGCTTCAACCGTATTACCACGCTCGGCATTGTCTGAGATACGAACAATCCAGTCACCGAAGCGGCGCAAATTTTCTAAACCACGCCCCGTCAGTGTCTGCTCTAAGCCCATCTCAAAGCTGGCTTCAAACAAGCTCTTGCCACGCATATTGGCGTAGCTGCCTAACTTCTCAAGCGTCACCGGACCAATCTCTCGGCGCGGTGTGTTTACAATACGTAGGAAGGCGTTGTCATCATCAGGGTTCACCAACACACGCAGGTAAGCCATGATGTCTTTAATCTCGGCTCTCGCGAAGAAAGAGGTACCGCCAGAGATCTTGTAAGGCACACGGTTCTGCATCAGCGCTTTTTCAATCAAGCGTGATTGGTGGTTACCACGGTAAAGCACTGCGTAATCTTTGTATTCAGTACGGTTCAAAAACTTGTGGGCGATGATCTCGCCGGTAATACGCTCTGCTTCATGCTCTTCATTCTTAGCATTCAGTACCTTGAGCTTTTCACCGTCTGGGATCTCTGAGAATAGTGACTTTTCATAAACGTGTGGGTTGTTGGCGATCAAGATGTTCGCCGCACGTAATATTCGGCTGGTTGAGCGATAGTTTTGCTCGAGTTTGATCAAGCGAAGATTTGGATAGTCCTCACCCAGCAACACCAAGTTTTGCGGTTTTGCACCACGCCATGAATAGATAGATTGGTCATCGTCACCTACTACTGTCAAGCGACCACGCTCTCCCACCAGTAAACGAACCAACTCATATTGGCTGGTGTTGGTATCTTGGTATTCATCGACCAGTAAATAGCGGATACGCGACTGCCAGCGCTCACGCACCTCTTGATTGGTTTTCAGTAGTAATACAGGCATCGCGATCAGATCATCAAAATCGAGTGCGTTGTATGCCTTCATCTGTTTCTGGTACATCTCAAAACAGAATGCAAACAACTGCTCTTGTTCGCCTTGAGCACGTGCTTTCGCCTGATCTGGCGTCAGCATGTCATTTTTCCAATTCGAAATGGTGCTCATTAAAGCGCGTAGCAAATCCTTATCACCATCGATCTGTCTCTCTGTTAACTCTTTTAACAAAGCTAACTGGTCTTGGTCATCAAACAGAGAGAAACCCGCTTTCAAACCCAGCGCTTTGTATTCACGGCGAATGATGGTTAAGCCCATGGTATGAAAAGTCGAAACAATCAGCCCTTTCGATTCGCCCTTACCTAGAGTTTGCCCAACACGCTCTTTCATCTCGCGTGCCGCTTTATTAGTAAAGGTCACCGCCGCAATATTACGCGCCTTATAGCCACATTCCTGAACCAGATAAGCAATTTTATTGGTGATAACACGTGTTTTACCGGATCCAGCGCCCGCTAATACTAAGCAGGGGCCCGAAACATATTTCACGGCTTCATCTTGTCTTGGGTTCAGTTTCATTTGATTCTCAGTTTGGTCTAGAGGGGCGAATTCAATTGCGCGCCTATAATAATGCTGCAACAGCACGAATGCTACGTTCTCTTATACAAGATTTTTACGCTGATTATGTAAAACTTTGTTGCACATGTGTGTGGTTATTAGGCTATAATGAATGAACGTTCATTCATTGGTGGTTGAAATATGACAACTCATGCACCTCGGGATAAACGCCAGCAAATACTTTCTGCAGCTGAAAAGCTAATTGCAGAGGTCGGTTTCCAAGGCCTTTCAATGCAAAAATTAGCCAAAGAAGCGGGAGTGGCTGCAGGCACTATCTATCGCTACTTCGATGATAAAGAGCATTTGATAGAAGATGTTCGAATGCTCGTGACTCAAAGAGTAGCTGATGCTGTTCAACAAGGGGTTAATGATTCGGATCCAATTAAACAACGCTACCGTACTATGTGGTTGAACATATGGAACTTAGCAGGAACGAATTTAGCCGCAATAAAAAATCGGGTTCAGTATGACTCTCTACCCATCACAAATAGCCTAAACTTCAGGGAACTAGAACGTAAAATGTTTGCCCAAGTTGAGCTGCTATTTAATGAGGGGAAAGAACAAGGATTGTTTAAACCACTTAACAATGAAGTATTAGGTGGATTGAGCTTGGCGGCTAGTGTTTCTCTAGCACGCAAGCATTCTTTAGGATTTTACCAACTTGATGAGGCAGAACTAGAATCTGCAATCGAAGCCAGTTGGGACGCAATAATTAAACACTAGATCGGAGTTTTGACCATAATGAAAAAGTGGACTTTCTTCATGTTACTCATCGCTGTACTACTTTTCGGCAGCGTTATTGGGTTTAACATGTTCAAACAACAAAAAATTGCTGAGTATATGGCCAACCGCCCTGAACCAGAGTTTCCAGTAACGGTAACTGAAGTTCAGCCGATCGACTGGGTTCCAGTGATTGAAGCTATCGGCTTCATCGAACCTAACCAAGGTGTGACACTAGCGAACGAAACCAGCGGTGTTATCGATCAAATTTCTTTCGAATCAGGTACTGAGGTTAAAAATGACCAACAACTGATCCGCCTTGATTCTGATGTAGAGAAAGCCAATCTAAAAAGCTCTGAGGCACGCTTACCGGCTGCTGAAGCTAAATACAAGCGCTACCAAGGGCTATTCAAGAAAGGCTCTATCTCTAAGGAAGCCTTCGATGAAGCAGAAGCTAATTTCTTATCGTTAGCGGCTGATATTGAAAGCCTTAAAGCATCGATTGCCCGTCGCGAGATCCGCGCTCCGTTTGACGGCACTGTCGGTATTCGTAATGTGTATCTAGGCCAATACCTACAATCTGGCACTGACATCGTTCGCCTAGAAGACACCAGTGTTATGCGCCTACGCTTCACTATTTCTCAAAATGACATCTCTCGTATTGAGGTTGGTCAGGCGATCGACATCTTCGTTGATGCATACCCAGAAAAACCGTTTAAAGGTTCTATTAGTGCCATTGAGCCTGCGGTTAGCATCCAAAGTGGTCTTATCCAAGTACAAGCCGATATCCCAAACAACGATGGTAAGTTACGTAGCGGTATGTTTGCGCGCGCTAACATCATTCTACCTAAACTAGCAAACCAAGTGACACTGCCTCAGACGGCCATCACTTTCACACTTTACGGTGACAATGTTTATATTTTACGTGAAGAAGATGGTGTGCAGCGTGTGAAACAACAAGTGGTGAAAGTAGGTGAACGTACAGAAAGTATTGCTCACATACTGGAAGGCGTAGAGCCTGGCGATGTTGTCGTGACAACGGGTCAAGTTCGTTTAAGTAACAATGCTAAAGTTCGAGTTGTAGAAAGTGATGCAACGACGCCGCCAGCTGAAACACCAATGCTGTAATTGGAGGAATCATGCGCTTTACTGATGTTTTTATTAAACGTCCAGTTCTGGCTATTTCAATCAGCTTTTTGATCGCATTGCTTGGCTTCCAAGCAATCTTCAAAATGCAGGTTCGTGAATACCCAGACATGACAAATACGATCGTGACGGTCACGACGAGCTATTACGGTGCCAGTGCCGATCTGATCCAAGGCTTTATAACTCAGCCATTAGAACAAGCGATCGCTCAAGCCGATAATATTGATTATATGACGTCGCAGTCCGTACTCGGTAGCTCGACTATTACGGTCAATATGAAGCTCAATACCGACCCGAATGCCGCGCTGTCTGACATACTGGCCAAGACTAACTCGGTACGTTCTCAGCTTCCTAAAGAAGCCGAAGATCCAACCGTAACTATGTCTACCGGTTCAACAACGGCGGTACTCTACATTGGTTTTACGAGTGATGAACTCTCTGCAAGCCAAATTACCGACTACCTTGAGCGAGTGGTTAACCCACAACTGTTTACCGTTAATGGCGTATCAAAGGTCGACTTGTACGGCGGGATCAAATACGCATTACGTGTATGGCTTGATCCTTCCAAAATGGCAGCATTAAACCTGACAGCCACTGACGTGATGACGGTGCTTAATGCAAACAACTACCAATCAGCAACTGGCCAAGCAATTGGTGAGTTTATGCTGTACAACGGCAGTGCCAATACCCAAGTAACCAATACCGATGAATTAGAAAGGTTGGTGGTCAAAACCAGTCAAAATGGCGGTTCTATTGTTCGCTTAGGTGATATTGCTAAGGTTTCACTAGAAAAAAGCCACGATGTGGTTCGCGCAAGTGCTAATGGCAAACAAACGGTTGTAACCGCCATCAATGCAGCGCCAAGTGCTAACCCGATCAACATTGCTGCTGATGTTATGCAGCTGTATCCTGAGTTGGAGCGAAACCTACCAAGCAATATCAGCATGAATATCATGTATGACTCAACCATTGCGATTAATGAATCCATTCAAGAGGTTATACACACGATTGTTGAAGCCGCGCTGATTGTATTAGTGGTTATCACGCTATTCTTAGGCTCATTGCGTGCGGTTATCATTCCTATCGTAACCATCCCTTTATCGCTGGTTGGTGTTGCGATGGTGATGCAAGTCATGGGTTTCTCATGGAACTTAATGACGCTACTGGCGATGGTATTAGCAATCGGTCTAGTGGTTGATGATGCAATCGTAGTACTGGAAAACGTCGATCGACACGTCAAATTGGGGGAATCTCCTTTCAGGGCTGCCATCATTGGTACCCGTGAAATTGCAGTACCGGTTATTGCAATGACACTGACATTGGGCGCGGTTTATGCCCCTATCGCAATGATGGGTGGTATCACAGGCTCGCTGTTTAAAGAGTTCGCATTAACCCTCGCTGGCGCGGTATTTGTTTCTGGAATCATCGCTTTAACACTGTCTCCAATGATGTGTTCAAAGCTGCTAAAAGAAAATGCACAGCCGAGTAAGTTTGAACTGAAGGTACACAGCGTACTTGATCGTATGACAAGCCGTTACTCTAAGATGCTGCATGCGATCATGGATCATCGTCCGGTTATCATTGGCTTTGCGGTCATTGTATTTTTAAGCTTGCCGATGCTGTTTAAATTCATCCCTAGTGAACTTGCCCCTGCAGAAGATAAAGGGGTGGTGATGATGATTGGTACTGGTCAATCAACGGCTAACCTAGACTACCTAAGTAACACGATGGATGACGTGAGCGGTATCTTGGTGACCCAGCCTGAAATCCAATACGCTCAATCCTTCACTGGTGTACCAAACTCAAACCAAGCATTTGGTATTGCCTCAATGGTGCCATGGAGTGAGCGCACGGCTAGCCAATCTGAGGTAACGAACCGTATCAGTGGATTGCTACAAGATATCCCAGGCATGGCAGTAACCGCGTTCCAAATGCCAGAGTTGCCGGGTGCCGGTTCTGGTCTACCACTCCAGTTTGTGATTACCACACCAAGCAGCTTTGAGAGCTTATTCGCTATCGCAACCGATATTTTAACGGATGTGAAAGATAGCCCTCTCTTTGTCTACTCTGACCTTGATTTGAACTACGATTCAGCAACGATGAAGATTCAAATTGATAAAGATATGGCGGGCGCTTATGGGGTAACGATGCAAGATATCGGTGTCACCCTAAGCACCATGATGTCGGATGGTTACGTTAACCGTATTGACCTCAACGGTCGTTCTTATGAAGTGATCCCTCAGGTTGAGCGTAAGTTCCGCTTAAACCCAGAGTCAATGAATCATTACTACGTTCGAGCCAGCAATGGTGATGCTGTTCCTCTCGGTAGCTTGGTAACAATTGATGTGGTGGCAGAGCCTCGCTCTCTTCCTCACTTCAACCAGTTGAACTCAGCGACGGTCGGTGCGGTTCCTATGCCGGGCGCGGCGATGGGTGATGCGGTAAACTGGTTTGAAAACATTGCCCAAACCAAATTACCTGCAGGCTATAACCATGACTACATGGGTGAGTCGCGTCAGTTTGTAACAGAAGGCAGCGCACTGTATGTGACGTTCGGTTTAGCACTGGCGATCATCTTCTTGGTTCTGGCGATTCAATTTGAGTCGTTAAAAGATCCATTGGTTATCATGGTGTCGGTGCCACTCGCAATATGTGGTGCATTGATTGCGCTCGCTTGGGGCGCAGCGACGATGAACATCTACTCGCAAGTGGGGTTGATTACCTTGGTTGGTCTGATTACCAAGCACGGTATCTTGATCTGTGAGGTAGCAAAAGAAGAGCAGCTGCATAATAAATTATCACGCAAAGAGGCGGTTATGGAGGCGGCAAGGGTACGTCTACGTCCAATCCTAATGACAACAGCGGCGATGATTGCAGGCCTGATCCCATTGATGTACGCCACGGGTGCAGGTGCAGCTCAGCGCTTTAGTATCGGTATTGTTATCGTTGCTGGTCTGGCGATTGGTACGCTGTTTACGCTGTTTGTTCTGCCGGTTATTTATAGCTACTTAGCCGAAAAACATAAACCAATTCCAGTTTTCCTCGAAGATAAAGATCTCGAGAAGCTGGCCCGTGTTGATGAAGCAAAAGCGGCGCACAGAGAATTAGCTAACAATAAGTAATTTCCCTGTCGTATTAACAATAAAAAGGCTACTTCGGTGGCCTTTTTTTGTACGCCATAGGCGACATCTTTGATGTGATTAAATAGAATAGTGATAAATATTCAGGAGTTTTAATTGATATGTTTGATCCAAAAAAACTAGAGCAAATTGCTAAGCAGATCCACGATTCTATGCCTCAACCAGTAAAAGAGCTTGGTTCAGACGTAGACCAAAAAGTTCGCCAAGTTATCCAAGGCCAACTCAACAAGCTAGACGTTGTGAGCCGTGAAGAGTTTGATGTTCAAACACAAGTACTGCTTCGCACTCGCCAGAAGCTCACTGAAATGGAACAAAAACTGGCTGAACTAGAAGCAAAGCTTTCAGACAAATAGTCATTTTTTTCAATCAGTTCAAGTTCGAATAAAGGCTTACCTTCGGGTAAGCCTTTATTTTTTCCTCAATCTATCAAGCCTTCACCGGTAAAATAGTTGCAAGCATAAAAAAGCCCCGAACAAATGTTCAGGGCTATTTTTATTCAGTGATAAACTGGAAGATTAACCGCCAACAGCGATACGCTTCATGTCGCTCATGTAGCTACGTAGCTCTTCACCAATATATTCTACAGGGTGGTTACGGATAGCTTCGTTTACTTCAATTAGCTTAGCGTTATCAACTTGGTTAGATGTCTCACCTAGACCACGGCCGATGACGTCCGTTGCTACTGAAGGCATGAACTTCTCACGTAGTAGCGGTGTTGCTACGTTAGCGAATAGGTAGTTACCGTACTCAGCAGTATCAGAGATTACAACGTTCATTTCGTAAAGACGCTTACGAGCAACTGTGTTTGCGATTAGTGGAAGCTCATGTAGAGATTCGTAGTAAGCAGACTCATCAATGATGCCTGATGCCGTCATAGCTTCGAATGCTAGCTCAACACCGGCACGAACCATAGCAACCATTAGGATACCGTTGTCGAAGTACTCTTGCTCTGAGATTTCTACGTCAGAAGCTGGGTAGTTTTCGAATGCAGTTTCGCCTGTCTCTTCACGCCAGCCTAGTAGGTTCACGTCATCGTTCGCCCAGTCAGCCATCATTGTGCTAGAGAAGTGACCAGAGATGATGTCATCCATGTGCTTGTTGTAAAGCGGACGCATTAGGTCTTTAAGCTCTTCAGAAAGCTCAAACGCTTTAACTTTAGCCGGGTTAGATAGGCGATCCATCATGTGAGTTACGCCACCAAACTTAAGTGCTTCAGTAATCGTTTCCCAACCGTATTGTAGAAGCTTGCCTGCGTAGCCAGGTTCGATGCCATCAGCAATCATCTTCTCGTAAGATACGATAGAACCCGCTTGTAGCATGCCACAAAGGATAGTTTGCTCGCCCATAAGGTCAGATTTAACTTCCGCTACGAAAGAAGACTCTAGGCAACCAGCACGGTGACCACCAGTACCTGCAGCCCAAGCTTTAGCGATATCCCAACCTTCGCCTTTAGGGTCGTTTTCTGGGTGAACAGCGATAAGTGTTGGTACACCGAAGCCACGTTTGTACTCTTCGCGAACTTCAGAGCCTGGACACTTAGGTGCAACCATTACTACAGTAAGGTCAGCACGTAATTGCATGCCTTCTTCCACAACGTTGAAGCCGTGAGAGTAACCAAGAGCAGCGCCTTGCTTCATTAGAGGCATTACTGTTTCAACAACGTTTGTGTGTTGCTTATCAGGAGTAAGGTTGATTACTAGGTCTGCTTGAGGGATTAGCGTTTCGTAGCTACCCACAACAAAGCCGTTTTCATCAGCATTTTTGAATGATTGACGCTTTTCATCTATTGCTGCTTGGCGTAGAGCGTAAGATACGTCTAGACCAGAATCACGCATGTTTAGACCTTGGTTTAGGCCTTGAGCACCACAACCAACAATTACGATTTTCTTACCTTCAAGGTATTCAGCTTCTGTCGCGAATTCTTCACGATCCATAAAGCGGCAACGACCCAATTGGTCAAGTTGTTCACGAAGGTTTAATGTATTGAAATAGTTAGCCATTCTAGGGCACTCCTTTAAAAATAAGTCCGTAAGGTCGATATCTCTCTATCGAATGACTTCATACTAAAACAGACACTCCGTTGCTGAAAGTGATATATTCACAATTAGTTATTGCAATAAATGCAACATGGAAACGATCGCAGAACATGAACATAAAATCTCTACAATTATTTATACATTTATGTGATAGCAAGAGTTTCAGCAAAACCGCTGCTGCTATGCACGTCAGTCCTTCAGCGCTGAGTCGTCAGGTACAAAAACTAGAAGAGGAGACGGGGCAAGAATTGCTTATCAGAGACAACCGCAGCGTTGATCTCACCCCAGCAGGCAAACACCTATTACCTGTTGCATTGAGCATTGTTGGAGAGTGGCAGCAATATAACCTTCACCTGAAGGGCGGAGAGCAAGAACTTAAAGGTGAGATCCGTATATTTTGTTCAGTAACGGCTAGCTACAGTCACCTACCTGAACTCATAACCGAATTTAGGGCTATTCATCCGTATATTGAATTTAAGCTCTCTACTGGTGATCCAGCTCAATCCATCGACAAGATCTTAAACGATGAAGCGGATATCGCGATTTCAGCAAAGCCAGACATCCTTCCTTCAAGGTTAGAATTCGAAACCATCAGCGATATTCCACTGTCAGTCATCATTCCATCTGGTGTGAGTAGCTTTAGCCAACAACTGCAATCCGATAAGCCAAACTGGAATGAAGTGCCCTTTATCATCCCAGAAGCAGGAACAGCGCGTGAACGAGCCAATGCATGGTTTAAAAAGATGAAGATAAAACCCAACATATACGCGCAAGTTTCTGGCCATGAGGCGATTGTAAGTATGGTGGCACTAGGATGTGGAGTTGGCATCGCACCTGATGTGGTCATAAACAACAGTCCAGTAAGAGATAAAGTTAGCCGCTTAAAGATAGAACCTATCAAGCCATTTGAGTTAGGCGTATGTTGTAAGCGAGCACAGCTAGATAACCCTCTAATTCGAGCGTTCTGGCAAGTTGCAGAAGGGAAATATTTAGCGGACTAGTCGTCATTGTTTTAAATAATCGAGTAGGAGGAGGCCT
>NZ_JBFRVF010000063.1:0-30415 GCF_041475025.1 Vibrio sp. 10N.222.49.C12
TTGTGATCAAGAGACAGCCTTTACGGAGCCTTTCACTTTGTAACGTTAGCTTATTTGATGGCGAAGGTCGGCAATGATAAATGCCAACGAATAGCGCCAAGCCTTATCAATAGTGTTGAGAACACGCCGGCCAGAAATGCAGTTTCTGAATCGTGCCCCATGCTGATCGCCATGGTATGGAAAGTACCACCAATGATACAAGCGGTCGCGTAGACTTCACTTCTTAGAATCATAGGCACTTCACGGGCAAGTACGTCGCGGATAATACCGCCACCGCAGCCGGTGATGACACCCATGATGATCGCCACTAGTGCTGAATCTTGATAGATAAGTGCTTTTTCTACACCAATGCCAACAAACACCGCTAGGCCAATCGCATCACATACCGGCAATATCCACCAAGCCAGACGTTTCGGGCGTCTTACAATAATCATGGTCAGCAAACAGGTGATGATGATGACCCAAAGGTAGGTGGTATCGGTGATCCAAAACACGGGAGTTGCACCCAATGCCATGTCACGAATTGTGCCGCCGCCAATCGCGGTTACACTGCCTAGAACGGCGACGCCAAAGGGATCCATCTTAAGACGGCCAGCGACAAATACGCCTGAGACGGCAAAGATGGCAGTGCCAAATAAATCGATAATATAAAGCAGCATGGAGTCCATGATACTGGTGCTCTTATAGTTAAAATTGTAGGGACAGGTCGGTGGCGAATTGTACGAAAAAACGCAGCAAATAGTTAGTGATTTTGCCTAGCTCTATCAAAGAAATCGCACACTTGTTGGATCGCTTTCAAAGTTCTCGTTGTCGGGCGATTAATCCAGTCAGAATTGAGGGACCAAATCTGATTTTGAGCGACAGCTGGGATCTCATCTTCCCATGTTTGCCACATGGTTCCATTCTCAATCGCGTGCTGAGAAGTGAAGATTACTTGCGGTTTTCTTAATACAACTTGTTCAATACCAACTTGCGGATAGGGAGAGGCGCTGTCTTCAAAAATATTGTGGCCACCACAAAACTCAAACACCTCACTTGGCCAGTGTCCTTGAGCAACAGTGATGATCGGCTTTTCACTGAGCTGGTAGAAGTAGTTTACTGGCTCGGCATCTTTGTATTCTAGTCTCAACGCGTTGAGCTGCTCTCTGTATTGCTGAGCGTTATTTTCGCCAATGCTTGGATCGCTAGCGTATTCGCTCAGTTGTTCAATATTGGTTGCGATACTGTCTAGGCTTTTGGTCTTGGAGTAGTAAATATTAAAACCAAATTGCTCTAGTTTCGCGAGCTCTCTGGGCGGGTTTCCCGCTGGCCACGCAAGAATCAAATCAGGCTGAAGTGCGATGATTTTCTCAACCTTGATACCTTGATAGTTTGCCACTTTTTCAAGCTTATCGGCTTGTGGTGGGTAATCACTTCGTTCACTTACGGCAACAAGGTTGTTGCCTAAACCAGCGCTGTACGCGAGTTCAGTGGCATGAGGAGCAAGGCTGACTACGCGTTGAGCCAGCTGTACTTGTTCTTGAGTCCGTGGTGCGTCTTCTGCAAATGATAAAGGCAGCCATAAGCTGGAAGACAAAATAGTAAGGCTTGTAACAAGTGCTGAAGGTTTCACTCTAAATCCCTTGGTGAATAAATAGTAAGGCTAGGCTTTGTAAAAATATCCAGATAGCGATGCGACCAAAGAGTAGTTTCTGAACCTGAGATAGATGCAGAGCTGACGGTGCGATTCTTCCGCCTAATTTTGCGCGAATGGCTTTAGTGTTGTCGTAAATCGCAGGGCCACCTAATGATAACTCCAGCTTGTTGCCAACAGCCGTGATTAACCAGGCTGGGCCGGGTAGTGGCCAAGAGCGACTTTGGACTAGCATCATCTTAAATGTGTGCGTTGCTTTATCACCAAAGACGATCATCAAGGCAAATAAGCGCATTGGTATAAGTTCTAGGATAGCGACGATCTTGATTGCCGTTGAGCCGAAAGGAGAAAACTGCTTGCGACTTGGCGACCAAGCTCGAGCTAACTCGACCACAAGGCGATACATTAACGCAGCGATTCCACCACCAATGGCGTACCAGAACAACACACAAACTACGTTACGAGCGTAACCCATGATTATGGTTTCTGTGGCGGCTTTGCCGAGGCCAAGTGACGAAAGTGATTCGGTTTGACGGTTGACAATCGGAGCCAGTAACTGACGAGCGGCCGCTTTATCTTCTCGGCCAAGTACTTTGATCAGTTGGTTAGCCAGCTTTTCATTATTGCGCCAATCAATCGCGAGTAATAACAGTGCCAATTCAAACAGTTGAGATTGCCAAACCAATGGTTGCAGTGCCAATAGAATAACCAGAGTTGGCAGTACCATTAACCCCCAGGCTAATGTGCCTGAGATTAAACTTTGGGAATAGTTGTGGTTGTTATTAACCTTGCTTGCTAAAAGCTCAGCAAACTTATGCCATAAGGTCGTGGGGTGTGCGGCATGGGGGATAGGTAAAATTAAATGAAAAAGCAGTGCTCCCCACATCACAAGGAGCACGCCATTTGCAAATACCTGATCAAACAGTGTTTGCATGTCTAGTCGCTTACTTTAGTAGGGCAACCATCTTGATAACCATTTCAGAAGAGCTTTGCGCTGCTAGTGGCAGGAACTCTTCGAAGCTCATTGGTGATTCTTTGTCTGCAACGTCAGAGATTGCACGAACAACCACGAATGGTACTTGGAATTGGTGACAAGCTTGAGCGATAGCCGATGCTTCCATCTCTACAGCAACAACAGATGGGAAGTGCTTGCGGATGAATTCTTGGCGTTCTGCTGTGCAAACAAATGCGTCGCCAGTACAGATAAGACCGCGAACGGCATGCTTATCTTCCATTTGTGCTAGAGCTTGTTCAGCAACAGCCATCAGTTTGTCGTCAGCTTTGAACGCTGCAGGCTGACCTGCCATTTGGCCGATTTCGTAACCGAAAGCTGTAACGTCTGCATCGTGGTGACGAACTTCAGTTGAGATAACCACATCGCCAAGGTTCAGTGTTGAATCAAAACCGCCAGCAGAGCCCGTGTTAAGAACGACATCTGGTTGGTATTCGCTTAGTAGGATTGAAGTACCAACAGCCGCTGCTACTTTACCAATGCCAGATTGAAGCAAAACAACGTCAACACCATTTAGCTGACCAGAGAAAAAGGTACAACCGCCTTTACTAACTTCAGTAATGTCTGAAATTGCTGCTTTTAGGATCGCAACTTCTTGCTCCATTGCGCCAATGATGCCGATTTTCATGTGTAGTCTCTTAATAAATAATATTTAAACAGTAGAGCGAAATTGTAGCATGGATAAGAAGTGTCGAGCGACTGCCCAGAGGCACTTCTCATCCGAATAGTAGCGATTTATCTGCGTATTCTTTTATCTATTTGATTAGGCCTTCGCTTTTCAAGCTAGCACGAAGTTGTTCAGCTCGTTTTCGGTTTACGCCAAAATCAGAATGGCCAGTACGAGACTCTGAACGCACGATCAGTTTGCCATCCGTGATTTTAAGTTCTAAGTCATCGACAAAACGCATGATGCGCGAAGTACATTCAACACGCAGATAATCTTCTGTTTTACTCGCGGTTTTTGATCCCGGTAAGGTTAGCGCAACCTGCTCAATCGCATCTAAGCTCGCTGAATCTGACAACTCAAACGCGGCCAATGCATGTTGCTCACGATCATCTTGAGTTGATACGCAGTTTGGTTTGTCTCCACAAGGTGATGAAGTTCTGTCTTTCATGTCCGTGATTCCTTGGCTGCAAGCGGTTAACGTTAAAAGTGATAACGAGAGGAGAGCTGCTTTTTTCATAATGTTTCCTATGGCGTTGTTTTAATTGTAGTTATAGGTATTGGCTTGTTTGCGATTGTTTTACGTATTTTTCGATATGCTTGTGATAAACGTATCTAATTCAAAAAAGGATCCATCATTGGATCCCTTTTTTATAGTAACGGCCTGAGTAATAAAGGAAACCTTAGATTAGTCACACTTCTAGGTAATCCAAGATCCCTTCTGCGGCTTTACGGCCCTCATCGATAGCGGTTACTACCAAGTCAGATCCTCGAACCGCATCGCCACCTGCAAAGATCTTGCTGTTGGTGGTTTGGTATTGAAACTCTTGTTTACCGGGAGCCTTGATACGACCCCACTGATCGAGCTCCACACCGAAAGGTTCTAGCCATTCCATCGTATGAGGTTGGAAACCAAATGCCATAATTACGGCATCAGCCTCAAGAACATGCTCACTGCCTTCGACAGGTTCTGGACGACGACGGCCTGCTTCATCAGGCTCACCCAAAGCGGTTTTCACGAATTTCACACCAACCACATGACCAGCGCTGTTAAGCTCTAAGCCGATAGGTTGTAGGTTGAACTTGAACTTCACCCCCTCTTCACGTGCATTTTTTACCTCACGGCGAGAACCTGGCATGTTGGCTTCATCTCGGCGGTAAGCACACACCACATCTGCCGCATTCTGACGAATAGAGGTTCGAACGCAGTCCATCGCCGTATCACCACCACCGAGCACAACCACTTTTTTGCCTTTCATGTCGATGAATGGTGTTGGGTTATCCAGTTCCATGACCTTGTAGGTATTGGAAACAAGGAATGGCAGTGCATCATAAAGGCCCGGTGCGTCTTCGTTATCTAACCCAGCACGCATGTTTTTATAGGTACCGACACCAAGGAAAACAGCGTCGTAGTCATCGACTAGTTGTTGTAGTTGAACGTCTTTACCGACTTCGGTATTCATCTTAAATTCGACACCCATACCACTAAAGATACGGCGACGGTTTTCCATGATGCCTTTCTCAAGCTTGAACGATGGAATACCAAACGTCAGTAGGCCACCGATCTCCGGATAGCGGTCAAACACAACGGCTTTTACGCCATTACGAACTAGGATGTCAGCCGCCGCTAGACCTGCTGGCCCCGCACCGATGATCGCGACCTTTTTATCAGTCCACTCAACGTGAGACATGTCAGGCTTCCAACCCATCTCAAAGGCTTTGTCGGTAATGTACTTTTCAATATTGCCAATGGTTACGGCACCGAAATCGTCATTGAGGGTACAAGAGCCCTCACACAAGCGGTCTTGAGGGCAAACTCGACCGCAAACCTCAGGCAGGCTGTTGGTTTGGTGAGACAGTTCAGCGGCTTCGATAATGCGCCCTTCATTGGCAAGCTTAAGCCACTGAGGGATGTAGTTGTGAACAGGACATTTCCATTCACAGTATGGGTTACCACAGTCTAAACAACGGTCTGCTTGCGCTTTCGCTTGCTGTTTAGTGAAAGGTTCGTAGATCTCTACAAACTCAATCTTACGAATTTTGATTGGTTTCTTCGCTGGATCTACGCGATTCACATCAATAAATTGGTATACATTCTGGCTCATTATTGGCTCCTTCCAATTATTGCGCTTGAACACGAAGTTCAGCAGAGCTGCGGCTTTGATGACCGAGCAAGGTATTAAGGTCCGCCGTCTTCGGCTTCACTAGGTAGAACTTCGGAATCCATTCATCAAAGTTCGCCAGAATAGCTTCAGCGTGTACTGAGCCAGTCTCTTCTAAGTGCTCTGCAATTAAGCCACGCAGATGTTCTTGGTGGATGTATAGATCAGACAGAGAAAGTGCCTCAACCGATTCGTTGTTCACTCGGCCTTGGAAGTCTTCGTTTTTATCCATCACATAAGCAAAACCACCTGTCATACCTGCGCCGAAGTTCACTCCGGTTGCGCCAAGAATCGCTACAATACCGCCTGTCATGTATTCACAAGCGTTGTCGCCTGCGCCTTCAATCACAGCGACGGTACCTGAGTTACGTACGCCAAATCGCTCGCCTGCAGTTCCTGCTGCAAATAGCTTGCCTCCGGTTGCACCATACAAACAGGTGTTGCCTATGATGGTCGCTTCGTTACAAGTAAATGCGGTGCCTTGGTGAGGCTTGATAACCACTTTGCCGCCAGCCATGCCTTTGCCAACATAGTCATTGGCATCGCCTGTTAGGTAAAGCTCAACGCCGCCTGCGTTCCAAACCGCAAAAGACTGACCTGCGGTACCGTCGAGATATAACTTGATTGGTGAACCTGCCATCCCTTGGTTGCCGTATCGCTTAGCAATTTCACCAGAGATACGAGCACCAATCGAGCGGTCTGTGTTGATCACGTTGTAGTAAAGGCTGGTGGATTGACGTTTCTCAATTGCATCGAGTGCATCATCCAGAATCTGCTGGTTGAGCTGAGCTTTATCAAATGGTGCGTTTGGCTCGGTCCAAAACAGTGGGTGACCTTCTGGAGATACCGGAGCTTCGAGTATTGAAGAGAGATCGAGCTTGTTCTGTTTCGCGGTGAGGCCTTGAACGGCTTCAAGTAAGTCAGTACGACCAATCAGGTCCGTGAGTTTTTCTACGCCGAGTTCTGCAAGGTATTGGCGAACTTCATCGGCTAGGCCTGTAAAGTAGTTCACCACCATGTCTGGCAGGCCTTTGAAGTATTCGCGGCGTAGTGTTTCATCTTGAGTCGCAACACCCGTCGCACAGTTGTTTAGGTGACAAATTCGTAAGAACTTACAACCCATTGCGACCATTGGCGCGGTACCAAAACCAAAGCTTTCTGCACCGAGAATCGCACCTTTAATCACATCAAGGCCAGTTTTTAAACCACCATCGACTTGCAGGCGGATCTTATGACGAAGCCCGTTAGCAACCAGTGCTTGTTGAGTTTCTGCTAAGCCAAGCTCCCAAGGGCAACCTGCGTATTTTACCGAGGTTAGAGGGCTTGCCGCGGTACCGCCATCGTAGCCAGAAATGGTGATCAGATCGGCATAGGCTTTCGCTACACCAGTTGCAATCGTGCCTACACCCGGTTCCGATACTAACTTTACTGAAACCAAGGCTTTAGGGTTCACTTGTTTAAGGTCGAAAATCAGCTGCGCTAGATCCTCGATAGAATAAATATCGTGATGTGGAGGAGGGGAGATCAGTGTCACCCCTTGAACTGAATATCTCAGCTTAGCGATTTCTGCGGTAACTTTATGGCCGGGCAGTTGACCACCTTCTCCAGGCTTCGCACCTTGCGCGACCTTGATCTGCAAAACATCCGCATTGGTTAAGTAATGTGGCGTCACACCAAAACGACCGGAAGCTATCTGCTTGATACGAGAGTTACGGTCAGTACCAAAGCGTCGAGGGTCTTCACCACCTTCACCAGAGTTTGAGTAACCACCCAAGCGGTTCATCGCCATTGCTAATGCTTCATGCGCTTCTGGGCTCAAAGCACCGATCGACATTGCCGCAGAGTCGAAGCGTTTAAACAGATCGCTGTTAGGCTCGACTTGCTCTAGTGGTAGAGGCTGATCGGCTTTTTTGAGGCTCATTAAGTCGCGTAACATCGCAGCTGGACGAGCATTTACTTGCTTAGCAAAAGAGAGATAATCCGATGTCTCACCTGTTTTTACTGCAGTTTGCAGAGTGCCAACCACATCAGGGTTATAGGCGTGATATTCGCCGCCGTGTACGTATTTGAGTAAACCACCGTGCTCGATTGGCTTACGCTTAGTCCAGGCTTTACGAGATAAGTTATAGATATCTTGCTGGAAATCGCTAAAGCTTGCGCCTTGGATTCGAGTGGTAACTCCGCGGAAACAGAGCTCAACAACATCGGAATGAAGGCCAATGGCTTCGAAAAGCTGTGAACAGCGATAAGAGGCAATGGTTGAAATTCCCATCTTCGACATGATCTTGTACAGACCTTTGTTGATGCCGTTTTGGTAATTTTGCATTGCGGCACGATAATCTTTATCTAAAGAGCCATCATCCAACATTTTACCTAACGCTTCATAAGCGAGGTATGGGTAAACCGCGGTTGCACCGAAGCCAAGCAGCACAGCAAATTGGTGTGGGTCGCGCGCAGTTGCTGTCTCAACAACGATGTTGGCATCACAACGCAGGTTGGTATCAGCAAGCCTTGTTTGCACCGCACCAACCAACATGGCTGCAGGGATCGGTAGTTTTCCTTTCTCTAAACCTTTGTCCGACAGCACAACTAAAACCGCACCTTCGCTGACTTCTTGTTCGGCGCTATCACATACTGCTTTGATTGCTTGTTCTAGATCTTGGTTATTCGGGTCGTAGTGCATGCTGAGAATGACATGACGATAATGTTTTTGACTCAACTGCAGAAGCTGCTGCATGTCTGAGTAAAGCAGTACTGGTGAATCAAACGTGACACGATAGGCGTGACCGTCTGTTTCACAGAACACGTTCATCTCTTTACCAATACTGGTCGCCAAAGACATCACGTGTTTTTCACGCAGTGGATCAATCGGTGGGTTGGTGACCTGTGCAAATTTCTGGCGGAAGTAATCAGTAACCAGACGCTCTTTTGAAGAGAGCACAGCCATCGGCGTATCATCGCCCATTGAGCCTACCGCTTCCTGTCCCATATCACCAAGCACACGCAGCACTTGGTCGGACTCTTCGTTGCTCATCGCAAACTGTTTTTGGTAGGTCTTGAGCGTATCATCGTCAAAGCTACGCTTACCCACTTGGTCATCTTGCAGCGCAGAAAATGGCGTTAACTTGTGAACGTTCTTTTCCATCCACTCTTTATATGGGTGGCGGCCTTTGAGGTCATTGTCGATCTCATTAGATTGCCATAGCTTGCCGCGGCGAGTATCTATTACCAACAGTTCGCCCGGGCCAACACGGCCTTTCTCTGCGACTTCATCCGGTGCGTAGTTCCAGATACCGACTTCTGATGCGAGCGTGATTAGATTGTCTTTGGTAATCACATAACGCGCAGGACGCAGGCCGTTTCTATCTAGGTTACACGCAGCGTAACGACCATCTGAAAGTACGATACCAGCAGGACCATCCCACGGTTCCATGTGCTTTGAGTTGAAGTCGTAGAATGCACGTAGATCTGGGTCCATATCTGGGTGGTTTTGCCAAGCGGGCGGCACAAGCATGCGCATCGCTCGGAACACATCCATACCACCGGCAAGGAACAGGTCGAGCATGTTATCTAGGCTTGATGAATCTGAGCCTGTCTCATTCACAAAGGGGGCGGCGGTTTGTAAGTCTGGCAGCAACGGCGAAGAGAATTTATAGGCACGAGCCTTAGCCCACTGACGGTTACCTTCAATGGTATTGATCTCACCATTGTGTGCTAAATAGCGGAATGGTTGAGCCAGTGGCCAACGTGGTTGAGTATTGGTTGAGAAACGCTGGTGGAACAGACATATCGCCGATTCCATACGTAAGTCAGCAAGATCGAGGTAAAATCGCGGAAGATCGGCCGGCATACACAAGCCTTTGTAAACCATGACTTGTGTCGAAAGGCTACAAATATAGAAATCTTTGTCTTCGGTGATCTGCTTTTCAATTCTGCGACGAGCAATATATAGGCGGCGTTCGATGTCACGCTCACGCCAGCCTGCAGGTGCTGAGATAAAGACTTGTTGAATGTTTGGAACAGAATCTTTTGCGATTGGCCCCAAAACGTCGGTGTTAGTCGGCACGACACGCCAACCTGCGACGGTGAGTGTCTCTTGAGCGAGCTCTTTATTGACGATGTCTTGCGCAGATTGCGCTTTGATTGGGTCTTGGCTGAAGAAAATCATGCCGACAGCGTATTGCTTGCCGAGGTTGAAGTTATTCTCTTCTGCGATAATTCTGAGGTAAGAGTCTGGCTTCTGTAGTAATAAGCCACAGCCATCTCCGGTTTTACCATCCGCGGCGATACCACCACGGTGTGTCATGCGATCTAGGGCTGAAATAGCAGTTCTTACCAACTTATGACTAGGTTGGCCTTCCATTTGCGCTATTAAACCAAATCCACAGTTGTCTTTTTCAAGACTAGGATCATATAGAGCCATTGCAATTCTCCCTTTTGCTTCTCTGTCATCCAGACAGTAAATGACTAACTATTCATGTACTTGTTGTTTTTTATAAACTGATAGTTTGCTTTAGCCAGTTAAAACGTTATTGGTTGTGTTAACAAAACCGATTGATTTTATTTTCATCAGCTTTACAACGTATAGCTAATTGTGTTTAAGGTCAAGTTCATGGTTAATTATCATGCATAAACGCGATTAGCCACTTAATAATCTAAAATAGTCGATGGATATCAATGAGATATATAAGGTGAATGTTAACGAGATTTAACATATACAACAGGATGATTTTGAAAACGCCAAAGGCCAGATAGAAAAAAGGCTAGCATCGAGTGCTAGCCAAATATAAAAGTTAGGAAGGGTATTGCTTTTCCTCTAGGCTAACGTAATTGACGTTAGCCCGAGAAATATTATGCGGAAAGCATGAGTGAATCAGCTTTCGCTTCTAAGTTTGAGTTACCCATTAAGAAGTCATCAATCGCAATTGCACATTCACGACCTTCATTAATACAACGTACAACTAGAGATTGACCAGTACGCATATCACCAGCAGCGAAAACGCCTTTCTGGTTCGTTGCAAAACCTTCAGAAGCGACGTTACCGCGCTCGTCCAGTTTAATGTCTAGTTGAGCAAGCACGCCGGTTGGCTCCGGGTGTAAGAAGCCCATTGCTAGGAATGCCATGTCACAAGGAATAACACGTTCAGAGTTCGCGACTTCATCAAAGCCTGGACGCTCACCTGGTTTCGCATCTTGCCAAACGATGTCAGCAATACGTAGACCCGTCACTTGACCTTGCTCGTTACCGATGAACTCTTTGGTTAAGATGTTCCAGTGACGTTCACAACCTTCTTCGTGAGAAGTGGTGGTTTTCATGATCATTGGGTATTGAGGCCAAGGCATGTTTGCAGGGCGCTTCTCTGGTGGGATCGGCATGATCTCAACCTGAGTAATGCTCGCTGCCTTATGACGGTTTGATGTGCCCACACAGTCAGAACCAGTATCACCACCACCGATAACCACAACGTGCTTATCTTTAGCGTGAATCTCTTCTGTTTTAAGATCTAGGTTGTTAGCACGGCGGTTGTTTTGACCAAGGAATTCCATGGCAAAGTGAACGCCTTTCAACTCACGACCAGGGATTGGCAAGTCGCGTGGAACCGTAGAACCACCCGTTAGCAATACCACATCAAACTCTTGGCGTAACTGTTGAGCATTAACATCAACACCGATGTGTTGGTTAACTTTAAACTCAACGCCAGCTTCAGCCATTAAGTTGATCTTACGATCAATCACGTCCATACCCAGTTTGAAATCTGGGATACCGAAGCGAAGTAGACCACCGACTTTCTCGTCACGTTCAAATACCGTTACCGAGTGACCAGCGCTGTTTAGCTGCTCAGCTGCGGCTAGGCCAGCAGGACCTGAACCGATAACTGCGACAGTTTTACCTGTGCGAGAGCGTGGTGTTTTAGGTTTTGCGTACCCTTCACGGTACGCAGTTTCGACAATCGTTTTCTCGATATTACAGATAGTGATTGGGTCTTGGTTGATACCAAGAACACAGGCACTTTCACAAGGAGCAGGACAAACACGACCGGTAAACTCAGGGAAGTTGTTGGTAGAGCTTAGGATGTTCCAAGCCTCTTCCCAGCTGTCACGGTAAACCGCATCATTGAATTCTGGGATGATGTTACCAATCGGACAACCGCTGTGACAGAAAGGTACGCCACAGTCCATACAACGAGATGCTTGAGTATTGATCTTGTCACCAAACTCTTCGTTAAGTACGAACTCTTTGTTGTCTTCGATACGAACCGATGGGTCGAGCTTCTTTGGAAGCTCGCGACCGTGTTCTAAAAATCCAGTAGGCTTACCCATTATACTGCCTCCACTTCTTCCGTTTGTGCCTGTTGTGCTTCAGCTTTACGCTTCTCAAGAACTGCTTTGTAGTCGCGTGGCATAACTTTAATCAGTGATGCAATACTTGCTTCAAAGTTGTCTAGGAAAGACTGAGCAACTTCACTTCCTGTGAATTCAACGTGCTTGGTTAGCATATCTAGTAGAAGATCTTTATCTTCTTGTTCAATTGGATCTAGGTCTACAAGTTCTGGGTTAAGCTTGGTTTCGAAGTCACCAGCTTTGTCCCAAACATAAGCGACACCGCCACTCATACCCGCAGCAAAGTTACGACCTGTTGAGCCAAGGATAACGGCAACACCGCCAGTCATGTATTCACAACCGTGGTCACCAACGCCCTCAACAACAACCTTCGCACCTGAGTTACGAACACAGAAACGTTCACCAGCCATACCGCGAATGAAAGATTCACCTGAGGTTGCACCGTAGAAACATACGTTACCAACCACGATGTTATCTTCAGCAACGATAGAAGATTTCGCATCTGGGTACAGTACCAAAGTACCGCCAGACAGACCTTTACCCCAGTAATCGTTCGCGTCGCCTTCTACTTCGAACTTAACGCCTTTCGCAAGGAACGCACCGAAAGATTGGCCAGCACTACCGTGGAACTTAACGTTCATTGGTTGTGGTAAACCTTGGTCTTTGTAAACCTTCGAGATTTCGTTCGACAGCATGGTACCAGCAGAGCGGTCTGTGTTGATGATAGGGAAGGTCGCATTCACGGTTTCACCTTTCTCAAGCGCTGGAATTGCCGCTTGAATCAACTTGCGGTCTAGAACGTCTTCTAGGTTGTGGTTTTGTTGTGTCTGGTTGTAGATACCATCTTCTTCACGAGCCTGCTCAATGTGCAGTACAGGTGTTAGATCTAGGTTCTTGTACTTCCAGTGGCCGATGTCGTCACGAACTTTAAGTTTGTGCGATTGACCTACCATCTCATCGATAGAGCGGAAGCCAAGTTCAGCCATTACTTCACGCAGACCTTCAGCCATGTATTGGAAGAAAGTCACTACGTCTTCTACGCGGCCGTCGAAACGCTCACGCAGAGTTTTGTTTTGTGTTGCGATACCAACAGGACAGGTATTCTTGTGACACTTACGCATCATGATACAGCCTTCAACAACCAATGCTGCTGTTGCTACGCCCCATTCTTCCGCGCCAAGTAACGTTGCTACTGCAAGGTCACGTGGTGTTTTCATCTGACCATCAGACTGAACAACGATACGGTTACGTAGGCCGTTTTTCAGTAGTGTTTGGTGCGTTTCTGCTAGACCTAGTTCCCAAGGCAGACCTGTGTGACGGATAGAAGACATCGGAGATGCACCCGTACCACCATCAAAACCTGCGATAAGTACCACGTCAGCTTTCGCTTTCGCTACACCCGATGCAATCGTACCTACGCCAGCTTCTGATACTAGCTTCACGTTGACACGACCGTTACGGTTCGCGTTTTTCAGATCGTAGATCAGCTGAGCCAAATCTTCGATTGAGTAGATATCGTGGTGTGGCGGTGGCGAGATAAGACCTACGCCCGGAGTCGAGTGACGCGTTGCGCCGATCCAGTCATCAACCTTATCACCAGGTAGTTGACCACCTTCGCCCGGTTTCGCACCTTGAGCCATCTTGATTTGTAGCTCATCAGCGTTAGATAGGTAGTAAGACGTTACACCAAAGCGACCAGAAGCCACCTGTTTGATTGCTGAACGTTCCCAGTCGCCGTTTTCTTTACGTTCGAAACGTGCTGGATCTTCACCACCTTCACCTGAGTTTGATTTCGCGCCAATGCGGTTCATCGCAACAGCCAGTGTTGAGTGAGCCTCATGCGAGATTGAACCAAAGCTCATTGCGCCGGTTGCGAAACGCTTAAGAATGTTCTCGATTGGTTCTACTTCTGCTAGAGGAATAGAGCCTGCAGGGTTCTTGATGAAGTCCAGTTGGCTACGTAGCGTTGCTGCGTTGTCGCCTTGGTCATCAACTGCTTTTGCGTACTTCTTGAACTGACCGTAATCTTTGTTACGCGTCGATTCTTGAAGTAGAGAAATCGTTTCTGGGTTGAATAAGTGTTTCTCACCACGTTGTTTCCACTGGTAAACACCACCAACATCAAGGATCTGAGCTGGAATTTCACGAGCTGGGTAACCAACACGGTGACGAACCAATACTTCTCGCGCGATATCGTCGATCGTTAGACCTTGGATACGAGAAACAGTACCTGTGAAGTATTTTTCAACCACTGATTTGCTAACACCAAGTGCTTCAAAGATTTGTGCACCGTGGTAAGACTGCAGCGTAGAGATCCCCATCTTAGAGAAGATCTTAAGTAGACCGCCGTTAACACCTTTACGGTAGTTATCGAATAACTCACGTGGGTGTACGTTTGGATCTAGCTTCTTGGTACGTTGCAGTTCAACAATCGTTTCAATAACTAGGTATGGGTTAACTGCGTTTGCACCATAACCGATAAGCGTTGCAAAGTGGTGTGTCTCACGAGCGTCGCCCGTTTCAACAACGATGTCACACTTAGCACGTAGACCTTTACGGATTAGGTGGTGGTGAACCGCGCCAACCGCCAGCATTGCTGGAATAGCGGCATGGTTAGAGTTAACCGCACGGTCTGTCAGTAGGATGATAGAGTAGCCATCAATCACTGCGTCTTCTGCGTATTGGCAGATACGCTTAAGTGCGCGCTCTAACTTACCTTGGTCGCCATTTGCTTGGAATACGATATCCAGCGTCTTCGCCTGAAGGTGCTCGTTATCGATTGCACGCAGTTTTTCTAACTCAGAGTTAGACAGTACTGGAGACTCAAGTTCTACTTTTTGACAGTGCTCAGGTGTTTCAGCAAGTAAGTTCTGGTCTTTACCTAGGTAAGTGTTCAGAGACATAACCATGCGCTCACGAATCGGGTCGATCGGCGGGTTAGTTACTTGTGCAAACAACTGTTTGAAGTAGTTTGAAAGGTGCTGCGATTGGTGAGAAAGAATCGCTAGCGGCCAGTCAGCACCCATTGCAGAAAGTGGCTCGTAGCCTGTTTTCGCAAGAGGTAGAATGATTTCGTTTACTTCTTCAGAACTCACGCCAAACGATTGTTGTTTGTGTAGTAGTTTCTCTGGAGAAGGTTGGCTAAATTCGTTGCTCGCATCCGGTAGCTTTTTCAGGCTCAGAAGGTTCTCTTCAACCCACTTTTCGTAAGGTTGTGCTTTAGCAATGCTGTCTTTCACTTCTTCATCAGAAATGATGCGGCCTTGCTCAAGGTCAGCTACGAAGATACGACCTGGTTGTAGACGACCACGGTACTCAACGTTTTCAGGTGCAATCTCAACAACACCAGACTCAGACGCCATTACTAGGAAGTCGTCTTTAGTTACTGTGTAGCGAGAAGGACGCAGACCGTTACGGTCAAGTGTTGCACCTACTTGAACACCATCGGTGAAACATACTGATGCTGGGCCATCCCATGGTTCCATTACGTTCGCGTGGTACTGGTAGAACGCACGACGAGTTGGATCCATGTTTTTGTTTTCTTGCCATGCTTCCGGGATCATCATCATCAACGCGTGTGGCAGAGTACGACCTGAAAGAACAAGTAGCTCAAGTGCCATATCGAAGTTTGATGAATCCGAACTACCTTCCTGACAGATAGGAAGCAGCATGTCGATTTCAGCTTGTGTAAACAGATCCGATTCTAGGATTGCTTCACGTGCTTTCATCCAGTTCAGGTTGCCGCGAACCGTATTGATTTCGCCATTGTGCGCGATGTAACGGAAAGGCTGAGCTAGACGCCAACGTGGGAATGTATTGGTAGAGAAGCGAGAGTGTACTAGTGCTAGAGCTGTCACCATGGTTGGGTTTTGCAGATCTAGGAAGTACTGAGGAACTTGTTCAGTTGTTAGCTGACCTTTGTACACCAATGTCTTGTAAGACATAGAGTTGATGTAGAAGTCATCACCGATATTTGAAACGCTTTCTAGGCATACACGAACCGTGTAGTTACGTAGAACATACAGTTTACGCTCAAGCTCTTCTGGTGTGATACCAGGGCCGCCAGAAATAAATACGTGTTCAAATTGAGGTTCAGTGCTTAGTGGGTCAGCACCAATCATTGAATTGTCCGTTGGAAGTTCACGGTAACCGATAACTTCTAACTCAAGGCGTTGTGCATTGCGTTCTAGAATGTCACGACACTGTGCACGTTTGTGTTCATCTTTAGGGAAAAGTACAACACCAACACCATATTTTTCAAAAGATGGCAGCTTAATTCCAAGCTTTACGGCTTCTTCTAGTAAGAATTCGTGCGGCTTCTGTAGCAGGATACCTGCACCATCACCAGAACACGGATCGCAGCCTTGGCCGCCACGGTGTTCCATACGTGCAAGCATATCGAGTGCTTGAGTTACTACATCATGAGATTTGCGATTCTTTAGATGCGCAACAAAACCGATACCACAAGCGTCATGCTCCAATTCAGGAGTATACAGACCCTGTGAGTTCTGCTCTTGATCTACCATAGATACATCCTTCCAGTTAAATCTAGGCGCAACTTATTTGTATAAAGTCAGCCTTGTCCTTTTATATTTATGGGTCTAAACCTGCCTATGCTGGCGGTTTGAATCCTTTCCGTATCTCGCAGGAAAAGTATTGCGAGAAAAACAATCCTTAGTGATACCTGTTTATTTTTAACCACAAACTAGTGGTTTATATAGGTGGGAGTTAGATATCACCGACTTATTAGCAAGTTTTCGTTGTAAGTAAATACTCAAAAATAGCCAATATGTGTAAGTATCCTACAATTTTGTCTAGGCGAATTGCAATGAAAGTTGACCCATGTAGACCATTTTTTTCGTTTTATTTTGAATTTAATGCCTAACAAATGTGCAACATTAGGCAAATAGAGCCGATTTTTTGCATGTTTATTGATATTTGTTAGGTTGCTCGCAAAAAGCCTTGAGTAAACTAATTGGTCGAATTTTGCAGGGATGTAATTTTTTTTCAAAAAAGACTGATATTCATTCTTATTTACTTGAGTGCTTTGAAAATATGCAATTACACGAGTTGGTCAATACTATCGGCCAAGACCTTCAACGCCGTTATGGCGAGAAGGTTCACAAGCTGACGCTTCATGGTGGTTTCAGCTGCCCAAACCGAGACGGGACAATTGGCCGTGGAGGTTGCACGTTTTGTAACGTGGCTTCCTTTGCCGATGAACAAACTCAGGTTCAGAGTATTGCAGAACAACTAAAAGATCGTGCGGGTGAAATTGCTCGTGCTAAGAAGTATCTGGCTTACTTTCAGGCGTACACCAGCACTTATGCTGAGGTGCAAGTGCTCAAGAATATGTATGAAGAGGCGCTAAAAGCACCCGGTGCAGAGATCGTCGGCCTTTGTGTTGGTACGCGACCAGACTGTGTGCCTGATGCGGTGTTGGATCTGTTAGCGGGCTACGTTAAACAAGGCTATGAGATTTGGCTCGAGCTTGGCCTGCAAACCGCCAATGATAAAACCCTCAAGCGAATTAACCGCGGCCACGATTTTGCAGTGTATGAAACGATCACCCAACGCGCACGCGCTTTAGGTATCAAGGTGTGTACTCATCTGATTGTTGGCCTACCAAAAGAAACCAAAGCGGATAACCTTGAAACCTTAGACAAGGTATTAGCCGTTGGCACCGATGGTATTAAGCTGCACGGCCTTCATATAGTAGAGGGCAGTACCATGGCTAAGGCGTGGAAGGCCGGAAAGCTAGAAGCCCCAAGCCTTGAAGAGTACATCGATATCGCGAGTGAGATCATTCAACGCACGCCTGCGGACGTGGTTTATCACCGTGTTTCTTCAGCGGCGAGACGCCCAACCTTACTTTCTCCTTTATGGTGTGAGAACCGCTGGTTAGCGATGACTGAAATAGGTCGTTCGTTGGATAAAACCGGTGCTCAAGGCATCAAAACGGGCTCTGCATTCGAGTACACGTTGCCTGTTTTAAACGCGGCCAATTAATAGAAATGGGTGACTGTAGGTAACAGCAGATAAAACCAATAAATAGTGGTAACATTTCCCTAGCAGATTTTATGGTATAGATTGAGAGTAAATGGAACTGGTAATGACTTGGTTGTGGGACAGGGCGTATGGCTACGGTATTTATATCGTTGTTGTATTGCTGATTGCTCTCATCTGCTGGCATCTCTATTCTCGTTATCAGTCGCATATCGAAATGCTTCTACTTGCTACCCCGTCGCCACTCTACTTTGTTGATGTTCGAAGTGGCGAAATACTCTATGCCAATCGCCAAGCCATGCAGTTGCTTGGTATCCGCCAAATCGGTGTTAATTTTCGCTTTCCTACTGTGGAAAGCGAGAACAGCTTTCGTCACTACTTAACCAACCACATCAACTCTCGAGCCTTCGAGCAGGTCTCCCTGTGGGCGCTTTCTGAATTTGAGTCGTTCAAGATCAACTTGATCGGTCGTAAGATCCATTTTAGAAATAAGCAGGCTTGGATGATTCACGCCTCACCTTATAAAAACACTAACGAAGAACTGTCCCAAGAAGTTCGAGAACTGAATGTTGCTCGTACCGCTTTGGATTCTTTGTCTGAGCTGATCTACGTGAAAGATCAGAAAGGTCAGTTAGTGACGAGTAATCGCTCGTTTAAAAAGTTTTGGCATGGTCGTGCTGAAGAGGGCACCCTGAGTGTTTCTGGTGGAGTATTAAAAGGTCGTGTAAGTGAACGCTCTTGGACTACAGATCAAGATGGAAAAAGCTGCTTGCTTGAAACCTACCAAAGTGTGCTGCTTTCCCAAGATGGAGAAACCATCGGCACGCTCTCTATTAGTCATGATGTGACCGATTGGCATGACATGCAGCAGAAACTGCGTGGCGAGATGGAGAAGCGAAAAGATACCGAAGTGGCACTTGCGCAGCGTGACACCATCTTGCAAAACCTCCTGGAGGCCAGCCCAGACTCGATTGGTATCTTTAATGAAAACATGGTTTATCAAGCGTGTAATAAACCATTTGTGGCTGCGCTGGGTATCTCTGAAGTCAGTGACTTGATCGGTAAACGTTTACAAGATGTGGTGCCACATAGCATCTATACGCGAATATCAGAAACCGATCATCAAGTGCTTCATCAAAGTAAATCACTGCGTTATATCGACAAAGTGGTCTCAAGTGATGGAACATTTACTTGGTATGATGTAGTCAAATCACCGTTTAGAGATCCAGCATCGAGCACTAATGGTGTGTTGATCATGGCGCGTGATATTACAGAGCGTTATCTAGCAGAACAAAAGCTTGAAGAAGCCAACCTTGAACTTGAACGCCTCAGCTTTATGGATAGCCTGACTAAAGTGTCTAACCGACGTCGTTTCGATGAACAGCTCTCTACACTGTGGCATTATCATGTGCGTGAGAAGCTGCCACTGACGATCATGCTATGTGATATCGACTTCTTTAAAGGCTACAACGACTTTTACGGACACCAACAAGGCGATGATGCTTTGATTCAGGTTTCTCAGGCATTTAAGCAGGTGTTGAATCGTTCATCTGATTGTGTGGCTCGTTATGGTGGTGAAGAGTTCGGCTTTATTCTGCCAAATACAACGACCGAAGGTGCTCAGCTGGTGGCGCAGCGTATTCATGATGAAGTCCTAAAATTGGAACTTGCGCATGAGAAGTCGACAGTCTCTGAATTCATCACGGTGAGTATTGGTATTATCTCTTACATTCCTACACCTGATGATGAAATGGAATCGGCTGTTGCCTTGGCTGATAGTGCGTTGTATCAAGCGAAATCAGACGGTCGCAACCGTTCAATGGTGCATCCATACTCAATTCGCTAACGCTATAAAATTGGCAATTTGATTATCCCCGGCTATTTTTGCTTAGTTAGTATTTGTATTGGTTAATTAACCTTCGAAATTACCGCTGAACACTTGCTGCGTGTGATGTAGCTAGCTTACCTCCCATCTTCAAACAGGGTAGAATGTTGCTAGTCTTATCGCATGGAGCGCTAAATGAAACCCATGAAAAATCTTGCCCAGTATTACGTGGATCTACTCGTAAAACTGGGGATTGTCCGCTTTTCTATCTTACTCGCCCTAGCGCTTGTTGCCCTCGCTGTTGTTGTGCAAGTCGGTATCACCCTTGCACTCAAAGGCAATGTTGATGACATCGACATTGTCCGTTCAGTTTTCTTCGGTTTAGTGATCACGCCTTGGGCGGTTTATTTTCTGTCAGTGGTCGTGGACCAGTTGGAAGAATCACGTCAAAGGTTAGCGAAATTGGTCTCTAAACTTGGCGACATGCGTGAGCGAGACCAAGAACTCAACAATAAAATGCAGCTCAATATCGAGAAGCTTAATCAAGAAATTGAAGAGCGTGAAAAAGCGGAAGAAGCGCGCGCAGAAGCAATGCAAGATCTCGAAAACGAGGTGTTCCAGCGCGAGCGTACTCAGCTTGAACTCGCAGAACGTACTGCACTGTTACGCTCGTTTATCGATGCCTCGCCTGACCTTATTTACTACCGTAATGAAGATGGTGTGTTCTCTGGTTGTAACCGTGCGGTTGAAGAGCTCACTGGTAAAACAGAAAAAGAGCTAGTTGGTTTAACTCCTTGGGATGTTTACAGTAAAGAGGTCGCTCAGCAAGTTGTTGAAACCGATAAGAAAGTATTTGCTGACAACCAAGCACTGACTTATGACCAATGGCTTGAATACCCAGATGGCCGCAAGAGTTACTTCGAACTGCGTAAAGTGCCTTTCTACAGCAAAGATGGTCGTCACTTGGGCTTGGTTGGTTTTGGCCGCGATATTACTGAACGTAAAGAGCATCAAGAGTCGTTAGAAAAAGCCAGCCGCGATAAGACCACCTTTATCTCAACTATTAGCCACGAGTTAAGAACGCCGCTCAACGGCATCATTGGCTTGAGCCGCATGCTGCTTGATAGCCAACTGACCACCGAACAGCGCAAGCAGATGCAAACCATCAAGGTGAGCGCGGTGACACTGGGTAATATCTTCAACGATATTATTGATATGGATAAGTTCGACCGCCGTAAGCTTGAACTCTTCCCTACGCCTATTAACTTTGAAGATTTCGTTGTCGAGATCGAAAGTATCTCTGCGTTGATGGCTGAGCAGAAAGGGTTAAGGTTCGATCTAGAAAGATTGTCTGATCTTCCAGCTGCTGTTGAGGTGGATGGTACTCGTCTTAGACAGGTACTGTGGAACCTTGTTAGTAACGCGATGAAGTTCACCAAAGATGGTGGAGTGGTGATGACAGTCAGCGCCGACATTGATGGTGACTTTGCCAACATTACGATGGAAGTGGAAGATACTGGTATTGGTATCCCTGAAAGTGAAATCGAGAAGATCTTCGCGATGTACTATCAGGTGAAATCGGGCACGGACAACTTGCACGCTGTCGGCACGGGTATTGGTCTCGCTGTCTCTCAACAGCTAATTAATATGATGGATGGCCACATTGAAGTCATCAGTGAAGAGGGCTTTGGCAGTACCTTTACGGTTTCGATTCGAGTTCCAGTGAATCACGATACTCAGGCTCTGATCAAAACGCCAAGAAAACAGTCGAATCTTAAGATCTTTATGGTCGAAGACATTGAACTCAATATCACAGTGGCTCGCTCTCTACTTGAAAGCCTTGGCCATGAAGTGACAGTCGTGATGACGGGTAAAGAGGCGCAAATTGCTTTCAATCCTGAAGACTATGATTTGGTGTTGTTGGATATCCAACTGCCAGATATGACGGGTTTCGATATTGCTCAATACTACCGCGAGAAATACAGCCAGCTACCGCCTTTGGTGGCGTTAACTGCGAACGTATTAAACAACAAGCAAGAGTACTTCCAGAAAGGCATGGACGAAGCGATCAGTAAACCTTTGTCGGTTCGAGCTATCCAAGATGTCATCAGTGAACTTATCGAAGATGCACCAGAGGTAATTGAGAAGGTAGCGGGCACCGATAAGGTTGAGAGCATTGATAAAGTCGACGCGAGTAAGCCTTTTCTTTCAGAAATTGATACCACTTTGCTTGATATTGATATGCTAGAGTCTTATGTTGATATTGTTGGATCGAAACCGGTTTTGGATAGCATCGCGATGTTCGAAGATATGATGCCGGAGTATCTGGAAATATTGAACTCCAACATGGTCGCGAAAGATAAAGCCAGTATCGTTTCTGAGGCACATAAGATTAAAGGTGCTGCAGGTTCTATTGGCCTGAAACGCATCCAACAAGTTGCCCAGAAAGCTCAATCTCCAGATTTGCCTGCGTGGTGGGAGAACATTTCAGATTGGGTTGATGAGATAAATAACGAATACCAGAATGACATTGAAGTTTTAAAGAGTTGGTTAAATCAAAGGTAGAAGAATAATGAAAAAATTAGCATTCGCCGCATGTGTAGTGGCATTAGCGGGTTGTTCTACGCCACAAGTAGAATGGCAGCAAGATAATCAAGTCGAAGTATCTGCAGCAACAGTTACCATGAAAAGCAACCTTTGGCACAACAAGATGCCAACGATTGGCGAGACTCAAGATAAGACCCTGCATGGTTCTATCTACCTAGAGTCAGACTCACAACTGCCAGCAACGCTTGCGGTTGAGAGTGTTACGGTTAAACAGGGTGCAGACACCTTGTTGGTAACGGCTGACGATCTTGATTTAAGAACACACAGTGAAACTCAATGGGAAGTCGCGTTTGTATGGCAGTTAGAAATCGACAGTGATAAGCCTGTTGATGTGGCGGTGGAACTTAAAGATGGCGAAACCGTGAAGTGGCTAGTAGAGAAAGACGTTAAGGTGGATACGGTTTACTAAAACCTTATCCAATTAAGAACAATAAAAAAGGGAGAATGCGTTGGCATTCTCCCTTTTTAATAACTATTGATGACGCTTCTAATGTTCAAAGTACTTACTGGTGAGTAGTGCTAAATGGTCAGAAGCGCGAATCGAATTAGTCTTCTAGGTCACCACAAAAGCGGTAGCCTTCACCGTGAATCGTTGCAATGATTTCTGGCGTACCAGAAACAGATTCAAAGTGCTTACGAATACGACGGATTGTTACGTCTACAGTACGATCGTGTGGCTTAAGCTCACGGCCTGTCATCTTCTTAAGAAGGTCTGCACGTGTTTGGATCTTACCTGGGTTCTCACAGAAGTGAAGTAGAGCACGGAACTCTGAACGAGGTAGCTTGTAGCCTTCGCCATCTGGGCTAACCAGAGAACGACTGTTGATATCTAGTACCCAACCGTTGAACTCATACTTCTCAACGCTACGCTTCTCTTCTTGAACAGAGCTTGTGCTCATTGAACGGTTCAGAAGGTTGCGTGCACGGATAGTCAGTTCACGAGGGTTGAAAGGCTTAGTGATGTAGTCATCAGCGCCGATCTCTAGGCCAAGGATCTTATCAACTTCATTATCACGACCAGTTAAGAACATAAGCGCTACGTTTGCTTGCTCACGTAGTTCACGCGCAAGTAGTAGGCCATTCTTACCTGGAAGGTTGATGTCCATAATTACAAGGTTAACTTGGTTGTCAGATAGCACTTGGTGCATCTCTTCACCGTCGCTAGCCTCAAAAACAGCATATCCCTCTGCTTCAAAAATACTCTTTAGAGTGTTACGAGTTACTTGCTCATCTTCAACGATAAGAATCTGCGGGGTTTGCATTTGGCGGTACCTAAATTTGTGACGAAACTGTGCTAATAGAATAAATTCTAGGCAAAAACATAACATACAGGTAATGTATTTTTGATGATAACTTAAAGTTTTCAAAAAAACACTTACTTCCAGCTATCTGCCTTCCTTGAAGTATTGCCCAATAACGTAGATCCAGTACGCCTTTCAATCATTCTTTTAGTGATTGGAGTGGATTCTATAATGTTAACAGCATGCTAACAACGCGAGAATGTTAATTCCATTCACTTTGTTGATTTACATCAATTGCCGTATCGCAACAAACTTTAATAGTATGGCTACAACTTAACCAATGTTATGGTGACTATTTAGCACCAAAACAAGAATGATTATTCGAGATGCTTCGCACATCTTGCCTGCTAAAGACCGGATTATGAACCAAGGAAGCTGAAAGCTGTCTTAAGAGTCTAGTAGATAAATATGCTCAATCAACTTTTATTGAGTAATAAATTGAGCATAGAACAATGAAAACAAAGGATTAATTTTAATAACATATAAAAGCATAGAGGCTAGCCTGACATAACCGGTAACGCCTTACTCACGGAGGATATATGCACGATATAACACCCGACTTGTGTGATGAGTTTGAAAGCGAAGTCACCCTACTGAACATGCCATTGCAGAACTTCGGCCAACGTGGTGCGTTCTTTGGAAAAATTGTAACAGTTCGTTGTTATCACGATAATTCCAAGGTTCGCGAGGTTTTAGAGACCGACGGCTGTGGCAAAGTGCTTGTCGTTGACGGAAATGGCTCATGCCAGAAGGCGCTGCTTGGCGATCAACTCGCTATTCTCGCGATAGAAAACGGTTGGGAAGGCGTGATTGTAAACGGTGCGGTGCGTGATGTAGGCATGATGTCGCAAATGGACCTTGGCGTTCAGGCGTTAGGTGCATCGCCATTCAAAACAGAGAAACGCGGTGTCGGCCAAGTGAATGTGACACTCTCTATACATAATCAACTGATTCAGCCTGGTGACTATATTTATGCCGATTGGAATGGCGTGTTAATTTCATCTGAGCTGTTAATTGAATCGTAACTGACTCAAATTGAATGCCGTTGATAGATTAGAACGGGGAATGGTTTGTGATGTACTAAACGGGGAATGGTTTGTGATGTACTAAAAGTTTGGATCTCAATCCGCACTAATCTGTTAATAAAGAACAAGCTAAAGAGACTAAAAGCGAAACCCTAGTCCCACTTCAACACCTTGCTGCCACTCTTCATAATCAAGGGTGGCATGCAAATCTAGGTTATCTGTTAGTTGCACTCGGCTGGAAACCTCTGCGGCTACCGATTTCTCATTGTCTTCGGTCTCGTCTTTATAGGTGTGTAGAGAACTGTTAAAAGAGACTCTTTCTGAGAACTGATAACTGACACCACTCAAGAATCCACTTTCCTGTTTCAGTGCCGCACTATTGATACGTGTACCGACGTAAAGATCTACATCTGAAAACAAGCTATAAGAGTAGCCACTGTCTATCTTCCAAGTATCGAAGCTTTCACTCGACGCGTTTTGTGTGGAGATAAAGAATTTATGAGAAGAACTATCGATCTGGCTGGGTAGTAGAGGCAAGCTATTCGCTGAACAAACAACAGGCATAGCAAAAGCCAAAAGAATAAGTAATCTCTTCATTTCCCACTCCTGATGTCATTATTATTGTTCTTCGAACGTTATCGTTCAATTAAAGCACAGAACTTGTACGTTCGCTGCACAATCGATATAGCATTTTGTTATGACTATATATGCGATTGATCACTCTTGCCTGTTCAATGAGTAAATCCAGTATCTTAAGTGAAGGTTTATACAGGGTGTTTTATCCCTTAAATGACGGTTTGCTCTGAAAAACGGTGCGAATGTAAAAAAAACGCAACTTTTCATTGACGTCCAGTGGTAAAAATTGATACACGTAGAGTAAAGCACAAGCAGAGAATTTGATATGCAGCACGTAAGCCACCTAGTAATGACCACAACCATTATTATTACCGACATTAACATTGTTGGGGCAGGCTGCTAAGTAACGGATTTTAAAAAAAAGGCCTGTATCCAACAAGATACAGGCCTTTTTTTGTACCATTTTTATGACTTATGGAGAAAGGGATGCGCGTTTTAAAGTTTGGAGGTTCATCATTAGCTGATGCAGATCGTTTTTTACGAGCGGCTGATATCATCGCTAATAATGCCCAGCAAGAAGAGCTAGCCGTTGTACTATCGGCTCCAGGAAAAACAACCAATAAGTTGGTCGCTGTTATTGAAGCTGCACTGAAAAATGGTGAAGCTGACGCACAGATTACAGAGATCGAATCTTCATTTAACACACTGTTTGCAGAGATCAAAGCGGTCGTGCCTTCTATCGATGGTGCCGCGTTTCAAGAGCAGGTGGATACCTCTCTTGCTCAGCTAAAGCAGTTCGTGAATGGCATCAACCTACTTGGTATGTGCCCGAACCACGTTAATGCTCGCATCATCAGTAAAGGTGAGCGAATCTCTATCCAGTTAATGAAAGCGGTACTGGAAGCGAAAGGCCAACCAGCAAGCCTGATTGACCCTGTCCAATACCTATACGCTAAAGGCGATCACCTTGAAGCTATGGTCGATGTGGATGTCTCTACTCAGAACTTCCAACAATCTCCACTTCCTAAAGGTCACGTTAACATCATGCCTGGCTTTACTGCGGGTAATGAAAAAGGTGAGCTAGTCACACTAGGTCGTAATGGCTCTGATTACTCAGCGGCGGTTCTAGCGGCATGTCTACGCGCTGATTGTTGTGAGATCTGGACAGATGTCGATGGTGTTTACAACTGTGACCCGCGTTTAGTGGATGATGCTCGTCTTCTTAAATCGCTAAGCTATCAAGAAGCGATGGAGCTTTCTTACTTCGGCGCTTCGGTTCTACATCCGAAGACTATCGCTCCTATCGCGCAATTCCATATTCCTTGCCTAATCAAAAACAGCTTCAACCCACAGGGTGCAGGTACTTTGATCGGCCAAGACACTGGCGAAGATAACCTAGCAATCAAAGGCATCACTACGCTAAGTGACCTAACGATGGTTAACGTATCAGGCCCAGGTATGAAGGGCATGGTTGGTATGGCGAGTCGTGTATTCGGCGCGATGTCTTCTGCCGGCGTTTCTATCGTCCTTATTACTCAATCTTCTTCTGAGTACAGCATCAGCTTCTGTATTGAATCGGCTGATAAGGTGAAAGCGAAACAAGTGTTGTCAGACGCGTTTGAACTTGAACTTAAAGATGGCCTGTTAGAGCCGGTTGAGTTTATGGATGACGTTGCGATTGTAACGCTGGTGGGTGACGGTATGCGCACTTCACGTGGCGTAGCATCTCAGTTCTTCTCTTCTTTAGCTGAAGTGAACGTCAACATTGTTGCTATTGCTCAAGGTTCTTCAGAGCGCGCTATTTCAGCGGTTATCCCTGAAGACAAAATCTCTGAAGCAATCAAAGCGTGTCACGAGAACCTATTTAACTCTAAGCACTTCCTAGATGTATTCGTTGTGGGTGTCGGCGGTGTTGGTGGCGAGCTTGTTGACCAGATCCAACGTCAGCAAGGCAAACTGGCTGAAAAAGGCATCGTGATTCGCGTATGTGGTTTAGCAAACAGTAAAGGTTTGTTGCTAGACAGCGATGGTCTACCGTTAGAGCAGTGGCGTGACCGTATGTCGAGTGCGACTGAAGAGTTCAGCCTAGCGCGTTTAGCGGCTTTGGTTCAACGTAACCACATCATCAACCCAGTATTGGTTGATTGTACGTCTAGCGAAGGTATTGCGGCGCAGTACGCTGATTTCCTAGCGGCTGGTTTCCACGTAGTAACACCAAACAAGAAAGCAAACACAGCAAGCATGGCTTACTACCATCAGCTTCGTGAAGTTGCACGCAACTCACGTCGTAAGCTGATGTACGAGACAACAGTAGGTGCAGGTCTACCGGTCATCGAAAACCTACAGAACCTTATCTCTGCAGGTGATGAACTTGAGAAGTTCAACGGCATTCTTTCAGGTTCACTGTCTTACATCTTCGGCAAGCTTGATGAAGGTATGACACTGAGCCAGGCAACCAATATTGCAAAAGATAACGGCTTCACTGAACCGGATCCTCGAGATGATCTATCTGGTATGGATGTGGCGCGTAAGTTGCTTATTCTTGCTCGTGAAGCAGGCATGGCGCTTGAACTTGAAGATGTTGAAGTAGACCAAGCTCTGCCACCGGGTTTTGATGATTCAGGTACGGTTGAAGAGTTCATGGCTCGCCTACCAGAAGCGGATGCTTACTTCAAAGAGCAGTCAGCTATCGCAGCAGAAGAAGGTAAAGTACTTCGTTATGTGGGTGAAATCGCTGAAGGTAAGTGTAAGGTTCGTATCGCTGCTGTTGATGGCGACGACCCAATGTTCAAGATTAAAGATGGCGAGAACGCATTAGCATTCTACAGCCGTTACTACCAACCAATCCCTCTAGTACTGCGTGGCTACGGCGCGGGTACTGAAGTAACAGCTGCTGGCGTATTCTCTGATGTGATGCGTACTCTTGGTTGGAAATTAGGAGTTTAAGAATGAGTTCAAGTGATATGGATGTTGTCGTTTATGCTCCTGCATCAATCGGTAATGTCAGTGTAGGGTTTGATGTGCTGGGGGCCGCTGTGTCTCCAGTGGATGGCACGCTGCTAGGTGACCGAGTTATGGTTAAAGCCGGTGATGAACCATTCTCACTTAAAACTGCAGGCAGCTTTGTTTCTAAGCTGCCAACTGAAGCAAAAGAAAACATCGTTTACGACTGCTGGGTGGTGTTCTCGAGAGAGCTTGATAAAAAAGGCGTTACGCTAAAGCCTTTAGAAATGACACTAGAAAAGAACATGCCTATCGGTTCAGGTTTGGGTTCTAGTGCATGTTCAATCGTCGCGGCACTGGATGCGCTAAACCGTTTTCACGGTCAGCCCTTGAATGAAACTGAACTGCTTGCTCTGATGGGTGAAATGGAAGGCAAGATTTCAGGTGGTATCCACTACGATAACGTTGCGCCATGTTACCTTGGTGGTGTGCAGCTCATGCTTGAAGAGCTAGGCATCATCAGCCAAGAAGTACCGTGTTTTGACGACTGGTACTGGGTAATGGCTTATCCGGGTATTAAGGTTTCAACGGCTGAAGCGAGAGAGATCCTACCATCTCAATATCGTCGTCAGGATATTATTGCTCATGGTCGTCACTTAGCGGGCTTTATCCACGCGTGTCATTCAGGTCAACCTGAACTGGCGGCGAAGATGATCAAAGACGTGATCGCTGAACCATATCGTGAGAAACTGCTTCCAGGGTTTGCTGATGCTCGTAAATACGCGCTGTCAGCTGGGGCACTGGCTACTGGTATTTCTGGTAGTGGTCCAACTCTATTTAGCATTTGCAAAGAACAAGATGTCGCCGAGCGTGTTGCACGCTGGTTAGAACGAAATTACGTACAAAATGAAGAAGGATTCGTTCACGTTTGTCGCCTAGATAAGCAGGGTTCGATCGTTACAGGAAGTGAGTTATGAAACTGTACAACATCAAAGAAAATGATGAACAAGTCTCTTTTGGCCAAGCCGTTCGTCAAGGCTTAGGCCGTAATCAAGGTCTATTTTTCCCATCTGAACTGCCAAAGTTTGATGATATCGATGCGCTGCTAGCAGAGGACTTTGTCCCTCGTAGCTCAAAGATTCTGTCAGCATTGATTGGTGATGAATTACCAAAAGAACAGATCGACCAAATGGTGGATGCAGCGTTCCAATTCCCTGCACCAATCAACCAAGTAAAAGACGGCGTTTACGCGCTTGAGCTTTTCCACGGTCCAACACTGGCGTTTAAAGATTTCGGTGGCCGCTTTATGGCTCAATCTTTAGCAGCTGTTTCTGATGGTGGTCAAATCACTATCTTAACGGCAACATCAGGTGATACTGGTGCGGCGGTTGCGCATGCTTTCTACGGCATGGAAGACATCAATGTTGTGATTCTTTACCCGAAAGGCAAGATCAGCCCACTGCAAGAGAAGCTGTTCTGTACGCTTGGCAAGAACATCCACACTGTGGCGATTGATGGTGACTTTGATGCGTGTCAGGCTCTAGTTAAAGACTCATTTGATGACGCTGAACTGCGTAAAGAGATCGGTCTTAACTCGGCAAACTCGATCAACATCAGCCGTTTAATGGCTCAGATCTGTTACTACTTTGAGGCGGCTTCTCAGCTGACTAAAGAGCAACGTGAAAACCTCGTTATCTCTGTACCAAGTGGTAACTTTGGTAACCTAACGGCTGGTCTATTGGCTAAAGCGCTAGGTCTACCTGTTAAGCGTTTTATCGCAGCAACTAACGAAAATGACACTGTTCCTCGTTACCTAGAAACAGGTCAGTGGGATCCAAAACCGACTGTTGCGACAACATCGAACGCGATGGACGTAAGCCAACCAAACAACTGGCCTCGTATCGAAGAGCTTTGCCAACTGAAAGGTTGGGGCTTAGATACACTAGGCAAAGGTAAAGTATCTGACGAGCAGAGCGCTGAGTCAGTTCGCGACCTAAAAGCACAAGGTTACCTATGTGAACCACATGGTGCGATTGCTTACCGTCTACTGGAAGAGCAACTGCAAGAGAACGAAACTGGCTTGTTCCTGTGTACAGCACACCCAGCGAAATTCAAAGAAGTGGTTGATGACATCCTAGGTTCTGATATCGAACTGCCTGGCCCGCTAGCAAAACACGCGGCGATGGAATTGTTGTCTGAAGATCTTGATAACGATTTTGAAGCGCTAAAAGCTGTGCTTCGTCGAGTTCAACCGTAACGTCCATTTGTTTTTCGAACAAATAAAAACGGCGCTCAATGAGTAATGCCGATCAGTTAAAG
>NZ_JBFRVF010000064.1:0-78665 GCF_041475025.1 Vibrio sp. 10N.222.49.C12
GGAATGCTCCGAAATATGCAGTTAGGATCTTTAGATGCAAAAAAGCCGCATCAATGATGCGGCTTCTTTTAATTGGCTCCCCTTGCAAGACTTGAACTTGCGACATACGGATTAACAGTCCGCCGTTCTACCAACTGAACTAAAGGGGAATTGATTGTTTAGTCTCTAATCAAGAGAATGGTGCCGACTACCGGAATCGAACTGGTGACCTACTGATTACAAGTCAGTTGCTCTACCTACTGAGCTAAGTCGGCATCATGAATCAAAAAGCTTATGCTTGATGATTAACTTGGCTCCCCTTGCAAGACTTGAACTTGCGACATACGGATTAACAGTCCGCCGTTCTACCAACTGAACTAAAGGGGAATTATTCTTAAAGCTTTAAAGAAATGGTGCCGACTACCGGAGTCGAACTGGTGACCTACTGATTACAAGTCAGTTGCTCTACCTACTGAGCTAAGTCGGCACATAATATTTCTTTGTGCTTTACTGTTGTTGTCTAAGACACCAACAAATAAATTGTGGTGCCCGGAGGCGGAATCGAACCACCGACACGAGGATTTTCAATCCTCTGCTCTACCGACTGAGCTATCCGGGCGACGAGGTGTATTAAACGTGTTTTCGCGTTCTGGGTCAACATTAAATTGCAAAAAAAGTATCGTTTGATGTTTTTCTATACTTAGTGGGTTGTTTTTGCTCATTTGGGGTGAAAAACCTAGGTCTAGCATGCCCTAAAAGATAGTAAAACTACGGTTAACTACACTGAATGGACGCCGAAATAAAAAAAGCACGTATGAAAACGTGCTTTTTTATTTGAAAATTTTCTAGGGAGTTTAGTGTTTTACTTCAAACCTATTAACCCAAGCTTCTAATTCGTTGGAAAGAGAGGCAAGAGTTTGGGTGCTGTTATGACTTTCTGTTACGACATTGCTCAGTTGGTTACCGCTCTCTTCGATCATATTGATACGCTTCGATATATCATCGCTCACCTGAGTCTGCTCAGCGGCCGCTGTTGCGATTTGATGGCTCATTGATGAAATGGACTCTAATGCGACAACAATCTGTTGTAGTGCTTCAGAGGCGTTTTGAGACTCTGTTACGGTGCTTTCACTGGTCGCGGCACACACTTCCATGGTTTGAATTGCGTTGCGAGATCCCTCTTGAAGGTTATTAATCATTAATTGGATTTCTTTTGTGCTCGATTGTGTTCTGCCTGCAAGGTTACGAACCTCATCTGCTACAACAGCAAATCCACGACCTTGTTCGCCAGCTCGAGCTGCTTCAATGGCTGCATTTAGTGCCAATAGGTTAGTTTGCTCCGCTATATCACCAATCACATCCAATACTTTTGCAATGTTGTTTACATCGTTATCTAGGTTAGCGACAGCTTCGCTTGCTGTGCCTAGTTGGCCTGCTAAGCCTTGAATGTTATCTACTGTGTTGTGAATGAGTTGTTGGGTATGCTGGCTCTGTTTGTCGGCGTCGTCGGTGTTGCGCGCGGTATCGCTAGCTGAAGCAGCTACGTTATTGGCTGAAGAGGCCATCTCGGTCATTGCTGTCGCGATCATCTCTGTTGATTGCTGTTGGGTGTCTGTCAGTTGACCAATTGACCCAGCGCGATCTTCTACGCGCTGCAGTTCGCCTCTTAATGCCAGCATTGAAGCGTCAAGGTTTGATACTAGCTCAGCCAATGACTTACTCATTTGTTGTACGGCGTGATAGATACTGCCGTCAATTGCCTGAGTTTCGAAAGAGGTTTGAATTCGACCTTGTGCTACGGCTTGTACTGCTTCTCGTACGTCTTTAGGTTCGCCGCCAAGAAGCGCTAGCATGCGTTTAATGGATACAATTAGGCTCGCCAGAATAAAACCAGCAATCACGACACAAAGGAATAGCTGCCATTGAGCAGTAGACCAAAAACGAGCGTTAACTTCATTGAACCCGATACCAGTGCCGACAACCCAACCCCAATGTGGCGTTTTCTCTGCAATAGACAGTTTTTCTTCAATCGTTCCATCTGGCAGTTTTTGTGTCCAGGTGTACTCAATGATCTCGCCAGTACGATTACCAAGTACTCTTTGGATTAGCTGCCCAACACTATTGCCGTCGCCATCTTTAAAGTCGTTAAAACTGGTTCCGTGCAGTTGAGGATCTAATGGTGTCGCGATAAACGTCATGTTCTCATCGGCTACGTAAACATATTCATTATCTTTATAGATGTTGTTGCGTAGAAGGCGAGTAGCTAGTTGCTTGGCTTGCTCTTCTTCTAGTGTGCCATCAATCGCCATTTTTTCGACTTCAGTAAGAATGCTGTATGCGCTCTTAAACAGCTCTGTTACGCGAGCTTTGTTGTCCATGTTGCTAGCAACTCTTAAGGTCCATAAGCCTGTAGCCGTCAGTGCTAGCAGGGCGATCAAGATGATGCCCGATAATAAGTAAGCTTGCGTTTTTAGTTTCATATTTCCCCGCGCAGCGATTCAATAATTAGTATTAGGTATAATTCATCGAATCTTAATCTAAGTGGTGTAAGGCAGATATTAGAAAGACATCAAAGTATGATAGGGATTAAATTTTCGAAGAAAAAAAAGTAACAGGACTTGGTTCTATTTGTTTTAATGTGAATATTAGCGGGTCATGAACTTTATAAGGCGTTGGTTCTGTTGTAGTGGATATGCTTTATAGAACTTAGAATCAACTGCTGTAGTAAGAGTACTAAAAGGAGATAACTCAATTTATCGAGACTGATTAAGAGTTAGTGAGGAGCTGATGTGTATATTGAATAGAGTTTGTTTTTGTTCACACGAAAAAAAGCCAAGTCTTTCGACTTGGCTTTCTTGAATGTGGCTCCCCTTGCAAGACTTGAACTTGCGACATACGGATTAACAGTCCGCCGTTCTACCAACTGAACTAAAGGGGAATTATTTGTGTCAACATCAGGTCTATAAAGACTATTATTTGTTAAGCACCAAATAATGGTGCCTCGAGGCGGAATCGAACCACCGACACGCGGATTTTCAATCCGCTGCTCTACCGACTGAGCTATCGAGGCAAAAGAATGGTGCCGACTACCGGAGTCGAACTGGTGACCTACTGATTACAAGTCAGTTGCTCTACCTACTGAGCTAAGTCGGCACACTAAATTCTTTATGCTTTTGTCCGTGTTGTTACTCCCTGTTAAAGAGTGTTGACACCAACAAATCAAATTGTGGTGCCCGGAGGCGGAATCGAACCACCGACACGAGGATTTTCAATCCTCTGCTCTACCGACTGAGCTATCCGGGCAACGGAGCGCTATTAAACGGATTTTCTGCATAACCGTCAACTCCTTTTTTGAAAATAATTTAAAAAACCGTTCGTTCGTTGTTTTTTTATTCAAAAGTGAGGGTTATGTTTTACCTTGGTTAAATTCTTTTTTGAATTGCGTTACTTTTTCGAGGTATCGGCGCGACTCTTTATTTGGATGCTTCTTGGTAAGCGCCCAGTAGGCTTGGCTCGGTTGCAGCGAGTTTAAGTCTTGCATTGCTCGCTTTCTGTCCTTACTGAAGGTATTGAGTACGCCACCAGTACCGCCGTTATAGGCTGAAATCATACTGTATTCAAGCGTTAATGGGTTTTTTACGTCTTTCAAATAACGATTTTTAAGGATGTAAAAGTATGCGGTGCCAGCATCAATGTTGTTTTCTGGATTGAATAAGTACTCAGGGCTTGGTTCACCAGGTTTCTTTTTGACGTGTTCAAATACATCTCGACCAGCGGTTTTAGGTACCACCTGCATAAGACCATAAGCATTAGCCCAGCTTACGGCGTACGGGTTGAAGCTACTCTCTGTCTTGATGATAGCGTAGATTAAATCTTCAGGGATGTCATAACGCTGAGACGCTCGTCGAACGATGTCGGCATATTGATAACTACGCTGGCTAGCGTGGTCGGCCACCATTGGGATTTCAACGTAGTAGGCTTTTTTAAAGTCGACTTCTTTGGTTTTTAGGTTATTCGCGATTAGGTAATCCGCAAACTGGTTCGCTCGCCAAGTCCATTGAATGGGCTTTTTTTCTTGGTCTACGACCTGATTATAGAGGAAAGGTTTGCCTTCTAGCTTGATGCTTTTAGAAGAGAATAGATCGACATGCGCCGGATCATCTGGCGTCAAAAGGGTCGTCATGATCGCATTTTTGAGATGTTTTTTCGGTTCGGTAGAGGAAACCGTTTCCACCGTTATCAGGCCTTGGCTAAAATTCACTTCTGAACGACTTAAGTAATTATCTATGTATTTCACATAGTTACTCTTACCTGCCATCTTGATTTCACTGCTACCCCAACGTTTTTGAATGTTGCCTGAAAAGCTATCTATTAATGAATCTAGCGCCCCGGTATCTTTTTCAAATTGTCCGGGTAGCTCAGCTAAATTCTTCACAAACCGGTTGGTTGGCTCGTAATTGACATCATAAATGCTTTCGACAAATTCACGGCTGCAGCCAGTTAATAACATGGCTGTTAGGAAGTAACTTAGCTTTTTCATAGTTCCTCATACAAAAATGACATCGCAGCGTTAACCATGATGTCATTAAAAATTGCTTAAATAAATGTCTTATTCGCTTGGTGGAGTATAGCCATCAATTACGACATCTTTACCTTCAAAAAGGAAGTTAACCATCTCAGTTTCAAGAAGTTTACGATGCTCAGGATCCATCATGTTTAGCTTCTTTTCATTGATAAGCATAGTTTGCTTGCTTTGCCATTGTCCCCAAGCTTCTTTAGACACGTTGTCAAAGATACGCTTACCTAAGTCACCTGGGTAAAGTTGAAAATCTAGGCCTTCAGCATCTTTTTGAAGGCGAGCACAAAATACAGTGCGGCTCATAGTGGTTCCTCTTATCGCGTTCGTTGATTCAAACGTCGTCGTTCAGTTCAAAGGGTAGGCTCTCAATAAGCTGCTTTACAGGAGCGGCTAGGCCAATTTCTTCCGGTTTTGATAAGTTATACCAGAGACCTTTAGCCCCTTCCATTATCAAATCTGGTTGTTTATCTAATTTCACTAATACTGGCGTGATATCTAAGTGGTAGTGGCTGAAAGTGTGTCTAAACGCAATCATGGTCTTGATCGAATTGGTTTGAGTGTCTTTGATCGAACGAAGATCTAGTTGATGTTCGATCTCTGCGTTTTCATTTTGAGGGAAACAAAACAATCCGCCCCAGATACCAGATTGAGGGCGCTGTTCGAGCCACACTTGGTTGTCGTGATACAGAATCACAAACCATGTGTCTTTTACTGGCTTTTCTTTCTTAGGCTTTTTGCCAGGGAAGTCGAGCTGTCTATCGAGCTTCTTGGCCTCACACATGCTTTCAATCGGGCACAAGGTGCACTTAGGCTTGCTACGGGTACAAACCATGGCACCCATGTCCATCATTGCTTGGTTGTACTTATCGACATCTTTGTTCGGAGTATGTGCTTCGGCGTGTTCCCAAAGCTGGTTTTCGACTTTCTTTTGCCCCGGCCAACCTTCAACGGCAAAACTTCTCGCAAGCGTTCGTTTTACATTGCCATCAAGAATCGCATGAGGAAGTTTATGAACCGATGATAAGACGGCTGCTGCTGTTGAGCGACCAATCCCCGGTAGCGCGTTCATCTCTTCGATAGACAGCGGAAATTCACCACCATATTGCTCAGCAACGATCTTGGCTGCTTTATGTAGATTGCGAGCTCGTGCGTAATAACCAAGCCCTGTCCATAAGTGGAGTACCTCATCTTGTTCGGCGTTCGCTAGGTCGATAACCGTTGGAAAGCGTTCTAAGAAGCGTTGGTAGTATGGAATCACCGTAGCAACCTGAGTCTGCTGAAGCATGATTTCAGATATCCAAACGGTGTAGGCGGTTTTGTTTTGTTGCCAAGGCAATTCTTTACGCCCGTAGGCGTCATACCACTTTAATATGGCGGTTGCGAAAGGAGTCACGACATGCTCTATGCTTTGCTATTATTAGAAGCGAAATTGCACCACACTTAACGTTGGATGTAAAACAGACAAATTGTGTGGGAATTTATCCACGGAAAGACTTGCACCGGAGGCAATTCTTTGGATAATCCCCGCTTTGATTAATCAATGTGCAGGCAAAAATCAATGAGTGAAGTGACCACTAACGAATATACTGAAGACGGCAAACTGGTTCGTAAGATCCGTAGCTTTGTTCGCCGCGAAGGCCGCTTAACAAAAGGCCAAGAGAACGCGATGAATGAATGTTGGCCAACAATGGGTATCGACTACAACCCAGAGCTTCTTAACTGGAAAGAAGTATTTGGCAACGATAACCCGGTTGTACTAGAGATTGGCTTCGGTATGGGTGCATCACTGGTTGAAATGGCAAAGAACGCACCTGAGAAAAACTTCTTAGGTATTGAAGTTCATAGCCCGGGTGTTGGTGCGTGTTTAGGTACAGCTCGCGATGCTGGCGTAACTAACCTGCGTGTAATGTGTCACGATGCTGTAGAAGTATTTGAACACATGATCCCAGATAGCAGCCTGCATACTCTGCAACTGTTCTTCCCTGACCCATGGCACAAAGCTCGTCACCATAAACGTCGTATCGTTAAGGCTGAGTTTGCAGAGATGGTTCGCGGCAAGCTTCAACTTGATACTGGTGTTTTCCACATGGCAACAGACTGGGAAAACTACGCAGAACATATGATTGAAGTGATGAACGTAGCTCCAGGCTTCGAAAACATCGCTGAAGATGGTGATTACATCCCTCGTCCGGATGAGCGCCCGCTAACTAAGTTTGAAGCGCGTGGCCACCGTTTAGGTCATGGTGTTTGGGACATTAAGTTCAAGCGTACTAAGTAACTTCGAATCAAATTAAGTGAAAGGTAATCCGACTTAGGGTTTAACCCCTACACTTTATGGGATTGATTAAAGCCAACATTATTGTAATGTTGGCTTTTTTGTCCTTAGGCTTTTATTTCAGTAAAGGCTTAACGACAGAAAGTAATACCAATCACAGTAAGTAAGTGATCAGAAATAGCGTAGGAAAAAGGCTTGAGAACAAGGCAGCATTTTTCGATAAGTAGTTACTCTACAATCAAAAATTCTAACGCAGTTATCGAGCATTTTAACAAGCTAGAGTGAGCAGTTATTTACTACGATTGGTATATGTTACACCCCTACAAAAATAACAATATAGAAGTAAGCGCACATGAAACCAACTCAAGCTATTTTGGCCGAGATCTTAGACGAAGTTCGTCCTTTAATTGGACAGGGAAAGGTCGCTGATTATATCCCTGCACTGGCTCGCGTATCGAACCAGAAACTGGCGATCGCGGTATACACCAATGAAGGTGAGGTGATTAAAGCAGGCGATGCTGAAGAAGCATTTTCTGTGCAATCTATTTCTAAAGCCTTGAGCCTGACGCTAGCTATGGTGCTATATAAGCCTGAAGAGATTTGGCAAAGAGTAGGCAAAGAGCCTTCTGGTCAAGCCTTTAACTCGATGATTCAGCTTGAGATGGAGTATGGTATTCCCCGCAACCCGTTCATCAATGCGGGGGCAATTGTCGTTGCAGACCTACTACAAAGCCGCTTGTCTGCGCCTAGGCACCGCTTGTTAGAGTTTGTGCGTCAGTTATCGGGTGATACTCATATTGTGTATGACAAGGTGGTAGCGGCTTCAGAAATGATGCACAGCGATCGTAATGCTGCCATTGCTTATTTGATGCGTTCATTTGGTAATTTTGAGAATGATGTTATCCCAGTTCTGAATAACTACTTCCACGCTTGTGCGCTTAAAATGACGTGTGTGGATTTGGCAAAAACCTTTAGCTATTTAGCAAACAAAGGCGTGTCGGTTCAAACCAAGAAAGAGATCATCACGCCAGTTCAAACCAAGCAGTTGAATGCTTTGCTTGCGACGTGTGGCTTGTACGATGGGGCTGGTGAGTTTGCCTACCGTGTTGGTATGCCAGGAAAATCGGGCGTTGGTGGCGGTATTATTGCTATCGTTCCTGGCGAAATGACGATTGCGGTGTGGTCTCCAGAGCTTGATCCTTCTGGCAACTCGCTCGCAGGTACTAAGGCTCTAGAGTTGCTTTCAGAGCGAATTGGTCGTTCTATTTTCTAAGAGAAAGATTCGAGCACGGACGTTGTCCTATAGAACGCTTCGCTCCGAGAGAGGGCTATAAAACAAAAAGGGTTGACCCTAAAGCCAACCCTTACGCAATGCTTCTCGAATCTCGAATCTCGAATCTCGAATCTCGAATCTCGAACTACTCGTCTTCTTCTGCCATAAAGGCTTCTAACAGATCATTGAGAAACAGCTTTCCTTTTTCAGTGATCTGCCAGTGAGTGTCGGTTTCCTTCAAGTAGCCTAGCTCTTTTGCCCATTCAATCGTTTTTTGAATCGAGTCAAAACCAAGCCCTGTCGTATCAATGAAATCCTGCTTTGGACATGCTTCCATTAACCTAAAGCGGTTCATGAAAAACTCAAAAGGGCGGTCTTCATTCGGCACTTCAAATTCATCTGATAGATAAGGTTTTACCATGTTTTGGTACGCAGCTAGATAGCCTCTAGGGTGCTTAACCTTAGTGGTACGAACAATGCGTCCATCTGTAAAGCTCAGCTTGCCATGAGAGCCACAGCCAATACCTAGATAGTCACCAAAGCGCCAGTAGTTGAGGTTATGTTGGCACTGATATCCCGGCTTGCTGTAGCCTGAAATTTCGTACTGCACATACCCTGCGTCTGCGAGCTTCTTATGGCCTAGGTCGAAGATATCCCAAAGGTCATCATCATCAGGCAGCGTTGGTGTTTTGTAATAGAACATGGTGTTAGGTTCTATTGTTAGCTGATACCAAGATAAGTGCGGAGGGTCGAGTTCTATCGCTTTATCCAAATCAGCCAACGCTTGTTCAATACTCTGATCGGGTAAGCCGTGCATTAAGTCTAAGTTGAAACTATTCAATCCAATCTTATGCGCTAAATGAGCGGCATTTACCGCTTCATCTTGACCATGAATACGCCCAAGTCTTTCCAGTTTCTCTTGCTCAAAACTTTGCACACCCACCGAGATTCGAGTAATGCCTGCCTTTTGGTAACCTGCAAAACGCTCAGCTTCGATAGTTCCCGGGTTGGCTTCCATGGTGATTTCTATTTCAGGTTTGAACGGGATGCGCTGTTCAATGCCTTGTAACAATCGGCCAATTCCTTCAGGAGAAAACAGGCTTGGGGTACCGCCACCAATAAAGATCGAATGCAGTGGGCGAGGCATACCATTGAGCTGATATTTTTCGATATCAGTATCGAGATCTTCAAGCAGTGCATCGATGTACTCTTTTTCAGGGATCTCGGCTTTCAGAGCGTGAGAGTTAAAATCACAATACGGACACTTTTGTACACACCATGGGATGTGTACATAGAGGCTAAGTGCGGGTGGTATTAGCGCTGCATTGTGCATTACAGAGCTTGCTCCTTGAGAGTCTTGAATAGTGACGCAAGCGCTTTACCACGGTGTGATAGTTGCTTCTTACGCGAAGATTCAAGCTCTGCTGAGGCGCAGTTATCTTCTGGTACAAAGAACACAGGATCGTAGCCAAAGCCATTCTCACCGTGTTCTTCAGTAAGAATACGACCTTCCCATTTACCGTGACACACTAGAGGTGTTGGATCATTCTCGTGACGCATTAGCACCAACACACAGTGGAAACGCGCAGTACGCTTTTCAGTTTCGACACCTTGCATCGCATCTAATAGTTTTTTGATGTTCTGCTTATCGGTTGCCCCTTCACCTGAGTAACGCGCTGAATAGATACCTGGCGCACCATTTAAGTAATCAACCTCTAAACCTGAGTCGTCAGCAATGGCTGGCAGCCCTGTTTCTTTCGCTGCGTGGCGAGCTTTGATGATGGCATTTTCAATGAAAGTTGTTCCTGTCTCAGCGACTTCTGAAACGTTAAACTCACTTTGTGCGACAACGTCAAAACCAAACTCAGACAGAATACCTGCCATCTCGCGAACTTTACCTTGGTTGCCTGTGGCTAAAACAATCTTACTCATGGGGATGTTGCTCTAATAAGTTGATGAACAGAAAAGTTAAGGCTGAACCTACTCTTCTATATAGAATTTTTGTGTGAATCGCAGTGGGCCTGTACCTTTCAAACCTGCGTTAACATCGATATCAAAAGTGATGTTTTCTTCATGTGTTACAGGGAACTCAGCTAGGTAATAAATCGCATCACCTTCCTTTATCTCGCGGAAGTTAAGTGTGCGAGTATTGCCCACAAGGTTCTTGGCTGTTCCCGTGATTTTAGCGGTTGTTGCTGGTTTGCCAAGGGAAGCTTTGTCTAGCACGCTGATGTTCAGAATCGCTGAGTAGCCATTTCGCTTAAGTTTATATTGCTTAGCGACTTGAGCAGTTAAAAATGTTGAGTTAAAAGCTGAGTAGTGAACCTCGACATCCTTAATGTTTTTAAATTGTCCTGCTGAGCTTGGTAGGGCAACAAGAGCGGTAAGTAGTGCTGTAATCCATAGACGCATAATGACTCCAATAAATAGCAAAAAGCCATCATAGGATGGCTTTGACTTCACTGGGGATTTGGCTTGGCGAGCATATTCGAACTTGTTTGTGCCGGCCGAGCTCTCCCTTTTCAATTTTAATTTGCCCTTTAGCGACCTTAAATTGTTTCGCAAGGTATTTCGCTAAGTGGGCATTGGCTTTGCCATCTACCGGGGGAGCGGTGATGGCAATTTTGAGTTCCTCACCATGCAAGCCAACAATTTTGTCTCGGCTTGCTTTGGGTTGGATATAGAGTCTAAGAAGAATATCGTCTCCCTCGACCCAAACCGCTTTTGGCATCGTCAAAGTACCTGATGTTCGTACTTGAATTATAGCTGATACCAAATAGGACCAATCATGTCACCCATTAGGAAGTTCGCAAACTGAAGAACAATGAACAGAACCAGAACGCTTAAGTCGAAGCCACCCATATCCGGTAGGATACGGCGGATAGGCATTAGCATTGGCTCAGTCAGTTGATGGAACACATACTCGATTGGGCTGCGACCTTGACTAACCCAGCTAAGGATTGCACGGATTAGTAGTACCCAGAAAATCAAACCACCCGCCGCTTTAATCAGAGATAGTCCGCCAAAGATTAGGAAGCTGATGTCGAACACAGCCGCGCCGCCAGAGATAATTAAGTTGAGAGCGACGAACTTGAGTACACATAGCACATAAGCGAAAACAACCGTTGCCAGATCTAGGCTGCCGATTGATGGAATAACTCGGCGTAGTGGAGCAACCACTGGTTGTGTCGCTTTTACGATGAATTGTGAGAACGGATTGTAGAAATCTGCACGTGATGCTTGTAGCCAGATACGCAAGATCACAACCATGATGTAAAGATCAAAAACGGTCGAGATCAGAAAGCTCATCGAGTTCATATTGTTTCCTTTTTCGGATTTACTTGCCGCTTAGATATCACATGAGCGACAAAATGCTTAAAACAGTTTTTCCATCTCTTCAGCTCGAGCAACTGCCGCTTGCATGGCTTTGGCTACAATGTCTGATAGTTGATGTTCATTAAACGTGCGCAGTGCTTCGGCGGTGGTACCACCTTTTGAAGTCACTTGCTCACGTAGTGTAGATAATTCTGTATCTGGATTCGCTACCACCATCTCTGCCGCGCCTAATGCAGACTGCTGCACTAATTTACGAGCGGTTTCTTGGTCGAAACCTTGATTGATTGCTTCCGCTTGCATCGCTTCCATAAACAGGAAGAAGTAAGCCGGAGCACTCCCCGCCGCCGCAATGATGTTGTTGATACCAGATTCTTGTTCAACCCAGCTCACTTCACCTACAGCTTGCATCAGCTGAGATGCAAAGTCTTTATCATTTTGGCTGACCGTTGAATCGGCATAAAGACCACTCATCCCTTTACCAAGCAGTGATGGCGTGTTTGGCATCACACGAACAAGGTTCAGTTGGCAGTTTAACATCTCATTAAGTCGATTCGCATTAATACCCGCGGCAATTGAGATAACCAGTTTGTTGCTGAAGTCGATATCTTGTAAGGGTTTACATACATCAGCCATCATTTGTGGCTTCACGGATAACACAACAACGTCTGCTTGCTCTGCTGCTGCAATATTATCGCTGGTGGTATTGATGCCGTATTCTTGTTCTAACGGCAGCCTTCTGGTTTCTGAAGGTGCTGTCGCAGTAATCTTTTGCGCTGGGTAACCACTAGCAACTAAGCCAGCTACAATTGAGCGAACCATGTTTCCCGCCCCAATAAAGGCGATGTTCTTATGTACCATATATAAAATCCTGAGCGTGTCGCTGCGCGGATAAGGCGAAGCGGTATCAATACTTGTACTTGTCGTTACTTACTACGGCTATTTCGCGTAATCACGAGCGCCGAAAATAGCTGTTCCAATACGAACCATTGTGCTGCCAGCCTCAACTGCTGCATCCATATCACCACTCATCCCCATCGAAAGGGTATCAATGTCTGAATACTTCGCGGCTAGCTTGTCTTTAAGCTCTGCCAGTTGACAAAATGCATTAAGCTGAGATTGATAGTCAGATACGTTTGCAGGAATCGACATCAATCCTCTTAAGGTGAGGTTGGGGAGCGATGAAATCAACTCCGCGAGTGCAAAAACTGTCTCTTCTGAGGTTCCAGATTTGGACTCTTCACCACTGGTGTTTACCTGAATCAACACTTGCAAAGGTGGAAGTTCGCTTGGTCGTTGATCATTAAGCCTTTGTGCGATCTTATCGCGATCGACGGAATGCACCCATTGAAAGCTTTCCGCGATTGGGCGGGTTTTATTGGATTGAATTGGACCAATAAAATGCCACTCTAAATTTAGGTTAGAATGTTGTTCTGAAAAGTGTTTTACTTTATCTACACCTTCTTGAACATAGTTTTCACCAAAGGCAACTTGGCCTCCGAGTGCGGCTTCTAGAATCGCATCAATAGGTTTAGTTTTGCTGACGGCTAAAAGTTGCACGGACTCTGGAGCTCGTCCGCACTTTTGCTCAGCACTACGAATCTGTGAGGTGATTTGTTCGATATTTTGTTGAATACTACTCATAGCTGACTTTACTTAAGGGAAAATAAATGGATATCACTGAGTTACTAGATTTTAGTGTAAAGCATAACGCGTCAGATCTACATCTTTCTGCGGGTGTATCTCCAATGGTACGTATAGATGGTGAAGTAAGGAAGCTTGGAATCCCAGCTTTGAGTCATGCTGATGTGCATCGTTTGGTTTTTGAGATCATGAGCGATTCACAACGCGGCGAGTTTGAAGAAAAACTGGAAGTCGACTTCTCTTTTGAATTACCCAATGTTGGTCGCTTTCGTGTTAATGCGTTTAACCAAGCCCGTGGCTGCTCAGCTGTCTTTCGAACTATCCCTGTCGAAATCCCGACTTTAGATCAGTTAGGTGCACCTGAGATCTTCGAAAGGATTGCTAACTACGAAAAAGGGTTAGTGCTCGTCACTGGTCCAACTGGCTCTGGTAAATCAACGACTCTTGCGGCGATGGTTGATTACGTAAATCGCAACCACAATAAGCATATTCTGACGATTGAAGACCCGATTGAATTCGTTCACACCAATAATAAATGCCTAGTCAACCAGCGTGAAGTTCACCGTGATACTCACAGTTTTAAAGCGGCACTGCGCAGTGCCTTACGTGAAGACCCAGACGTGATTCTGGTTGGTGAACTTCGTGACCAAGAGACGATTAGCTTAGCGTTAACCGCAGCAGAAACGGGTCATTTAGTGTTTGGTACTCTGCACACCAGTTCTGCGGCTAAAACGATCGACCGTATTATCGATGTGTTCCCAGGTAGTGATAAAGATATGGTTCGTTCGATGTTGTCTGAATCACTGCGCTCGGTGATAGCCCAGAAGCTGCTAAAGCGTGTTGGTGGTGGTCGTGTGGCGTGTCATGAAATCATGATGGCAACACCGGCGATCAGAAACTTGATTCGTGAAGATAAGGTCGCTCAGATGTACTCGATCATTCAAACGGGCGCAGCGCACGGCATGCAGACCATGGAACAAAATGCGAAGCAGCTGATGGCGCAGGGCTTGGTTGATTCGGAAGAGGTCGAGAAAAAGATCGAAATTGAAACCTCAATGTTTTAATCAAGGTGGACACAATGGAATTGAATCAAATCCTTGAGGGAATGCTTTCTCAAAAGGCATCGGATCTTTATATCACGGTTGATGCGCCAATCCTGTTTCGTGTGGATGGTGAATTACGCCCTCAAGGAGAGAAGCTGAATGCGGCACAGGTTGCTCAATTACTTGATGCGATGATGGAACAAGACCGACGTGATGAGTATCAGCAAACGCGTGAGGCTAATTTTGCCATCGTGCGTGACTTTGGTCGTTTTCGTGTCAGTGCATTCTTTCAGCGAGAGCTACCTGGAGCGGTCATTCGACGTATCGAGACTAACATCCCAACCTTTGAGCAACTAAAGCTTCCTGATGTACTACAGGACCTATCAATAGCTAAGCGCGGACTTGTGCTGGTGGTTGGTGCGACAGGCTCTGGTAAATCGACCTCAATGGCTGCAATGACAGGCTATCGCAACACCAATCGCTCGGGACATATCTTGACGGTTGAAGACCCTATTGAATTTGTGCACGAACATAAAAAGTGCATCGTGACGCAGCGTGAGGTCGGGCTCGACACCGAGAGTTACGAAGTCGCGCTTAAGAACTCGCTACGCCAAGCACCAGACATGATCTTGATTGGCGAAATCCGTAGCCGTGAGACCATGGAATACGCGATGACCTTTGCTGAAACGGGTCACTTGTGTATGGCAACCTTGCACGCCAATAACGCTAACCAAGCGCTAGAGCGTATTCTTCATTTGGTGCCGAAAGAGCAGAAAGAACAGTTCTTGTTTGACCTATCGATGAACCTGCGTGGTGTCGTCGCTCAGCAACTCATTCGCGACAAGAATGGCAGCGGGCGTCATGGTGTATTCGAGATTCTGCTGAATAGCCCTCGTGTTTCTGACTTGATTCGTCGTGGTGAACTACACGAACTGAAAGCAACCATGGCTAAATCGAAAGAGATAGGTATGCAGACCTTTGACCAAGCTTTGTATGATTTAGTGATAGCAGGCAAGATCAGCGAAGAGGATGCGTTCCACAGTGCCGATTCTGCTAATGACTTGCGCTTAATGCTCAAAACTAGACGTGGTGATGACGACTACGGAACTGGGGCGTTGGCTGGTGTGAAGATAGATATGGGGTGATAAAAAACGCCTGATTTGATTCTAGGTTAAAATCAGGCGTTCATCATATTCATCGTTCGACTGCGTCTGTATTATCAACGCTTCTTGTTCTTAGGCTCGCTGATTACGTCTGCGTCAGTCGAAGTATGATTCATATAACCTGCATTATTGGAGCTTGTCGAACTGCATGCTGATATTGCTAGAGCTACGAAGATTGCTAGAAAAATTTTCATGTGAACTCCCACTTACCTAATAATGAATTGCTTCGACATTACGCCGTAATATCATTATAGGATCACAAAGGAGTTTAATCTTTGAGCTCTTAATTTTCGTTATGAATATTGTGCTTCAAACCAGCTCTCTAAAATGACGACTGCAGACTGGTTATCGACATTGCCTTTGCTTAGCGCTTTATAGCCGCCTATTTCAAAAAGGTCGGCTCTTGCTTCTGTGGTCGAGAGTCTTTCATCATGTAGTTCAACATCGACACCAAATCGTCCTTTAAGGCGGTTAGCGAACTTCTTCGCTCTAGGTGTAATGGTTGCTAAGTCTTTACCATGAAGGTCGGTAGGAAGGCCGACTACAATCAGGTTCGGCTGCCACTCCTTAATTTGTTTTTCGATATCGTCCCAATTTGGGATGCCATCTTTGGCTTTAAAAGCTTTTAGAGGGCTTGCGGTGCCCGTGATTTCTTGTCCTATCGCACTGCCGATACTTTTTGTACCGTAGTCAAATGCCATAATTGTTCGTGACATGGGGTTTCCAAATTTATCTGTGTTTGAGAGTGTCTGTTTATTTTATTTAGCTGATTTGAACTAGGCGTGGCCAGCGTCTGCTGAAAGCTGAGCCGCATTTATTCCTAACATCTGCACGGCGACTTTCCAGCGGTCAGAAATCGGTGTATCGAAGATGACCTTCGGATCGGCTTCAACGGTTAACCATGAGTTCTCGGTCAGTTCGGTTTCCAGTTGTCCCGGTTCCCATCCTGCATACCCAAGTGCGACTAAATAATTCATCGGCTCATCTTCTGTGCCCAACACCATCAAGATATCTTTTGAAGTCGTCACCGAGATTTGATCTGTCATGTTGATGCTGGATTGATAGCTGCCTTTAGGTTTGTGCAAAATAAATCCACGGTCTTCTGCGACCGGCCCACCGTTCAATACTGGCTTATCAAGACTTGCTTGGTTGGATTTCGGCTGCTCAGAATCAACCTTAACTTGTTTAAGCATGCTACCGACAGTGACATCAATAGGGGCGTTGATCATCAAACCCATCGCGCCTTCGTCATTGTGCTCACAAAGGTAAATCACCGAATTTTGAAAGTATGGGTCTTTCATTCCGGGCATAGCAACCAGAAAGTGGTTCGTTAAATTCATAGAGCCTCCTGCCAGTGTGTTCCCAGTAAAGGAAAAAGAGCGGCGTAAAGCCGCTCATTGTTCTTTGCCTAGATATTTCTGTGTTTTCGAATAGCTAAGGCTTTCTTTAGTTTAGGCTATTTAGCGTTAACGCGACGCTCAATTGCATCCATTAATTTACCTGTAACTGAAATATCAAAAGCGGCTTCAATTTCACGGATACAAGTAGGGCTAGTCACGTTAATTTCAGTCAGCTTGTCGCCGATAACATCAAGCCCAACAAAGATTAAGCCTTTCTCTTTCAGTGCTGGAGCAACTGCTCTTGCGATAGCCCAGTCTGTTTCACTTAGAGGACGAGCTTCACCTGTACCGCCAGCAGCAAGGTTACCTCGAGTTTCCCCTTTTGCAGGAATACGCGCTAGACAGTAAGGCATTGGCTCACCGTCAACCACAAGAATACGCTTATCACCATTGCTGATGTCTGGAACAAAAGTTTGTGCCATTGCGTAGTTCTGACCGTGGTTGGTCAAGGTTTCAATAATAACTGATACGTTTGGATCGCCTTCTTTCACACGGAAGATAGACGCGCCGCCCATGCCATCAAGTGGTTTTAGAATCACGTCGCCGTGTTCTTCTCGGAACGCTTTAATTTTTTCAGCTTTACGAGTCACGATGGTGGTCGGTGTCAGTTCAGGGAACCATGCCGTGAACAACTTCTCGTTACAGTCACGTAGGCTTTGTGGTTTGTTGACGATCAGTGCGCCGTTCTCTTCAGCACGCTCAAGAATGTAAGTTGCGTAGATGTACTCAGTATCAAACGGAGGATCTTTACGCATTAGTACCGCATCTAAATCGGATAGCGCGATAGTCTGTTCTGATTTGAACTCGTACCAACCGTTTGGATCTTCTTTTAGTTCAACAACCTTAGTGTCAGCAATGGCTACGCCTTGATCTAAATGTAGATCATCCATTTCCATGTAATGGATTTCGTAACCACGACGCTGAGCTTCAAGCATCATGGCAAAGCTAGAGTCTTTTTTGATGTTAATGGATGAAATTGGATCCATTACGATGCCAAGTTTGATCATTTTTTTCTCCTAGCCTAGATCGCCAAAACGGACTTGTAAGGCAGTAATTGCGGTTAGAGCTGCTGTTTCGGTACGAAGTACACGTGGGCCGAGTAGCGTCTCTTCAAATTTGTATTGTTCTGTCATGCCGATTTCTTCAGCCGACAAGCCACCTTCAGGGCCGATCAATAGGCGTACCTTACTGATAGGTTCTGGAAGGGTATTAATTGAGTATTTTGCACGAGGATGTAAGTTCAGCTTTAATGCTTCACTCGGTTCGCTACACCACTCTTCAAGTTGCATGATAGGGCGAATGACTGGAACCGTATTGCGGCCACACTGTTCACACGCCGCGATAGCAATCTTTTGCCACTGTGCGAGTTTTTTCTCGAAGCGTTTTGTATCAAGCTTAACGCCACAGCGCTCTGAAATTAAAGGGGTAATGGTGTTCACACCAAGCTCAACCGATTTCTGAATCGTGAACTCCATTTTGTCGCCACGTGAAATCACTTGGCCTAAATGTAAGTCTAACGGAGATTCGCTGCTGCGTTCGATGCGTTCAGAAACATTAACGGTGACATTTTTCTTTGATACTTCGGCTATCGTCGCAGGGAATTCAGCGCCACTGCCATCAAATAGAAGGACTTCTTGGCCTTCTTTCATGCGAAGGACACGACCAACATGACCCGCGGCATCTTCGCCTAAAGCGAGTGAACCTAACTGATGAATGCGTTCTGGGTGATGAATACGAGGGATTCTCATGCTGGTAAACCTATAAATATGTTCATTTGGGTATTTTGTCTCTGCTTAACATGGATGCTTTTAGTTGAAAAAACAAGGGTAGAGCAAGAGTTTCAGGGGCAATTCTGAAACTCTTGTTTGAGATAGTTAGGAATGTTGATTGTACGAGCGACGTTATTTACAAGCAGGGTAAACAAATGGGTTGTGATTACCTTGGATGGCATAGATTCGCTCATCACGAGTACATTCCCACTTGTCGACAGGAAATTGCTTGTTCCACGCCATCATTAGGTTGGTTTGTTGCTTAGATAGTTTGAAACCATACTCTTGGCTCATGTAAAGGTAAGTACGCGCGATAGAGCCTTTTGCTCTGTCTGGCGGCATAACTTTACGCTGCTTGAAGTTGACCTGCATTTCACACTGACCATAGCTCACACCATCCATGCCATTCCACTGACTGAAGTTGTAGTTGGAGCGATCACCGTTAACCTCGCCAATGGCCGGAGTTAGGTTGTGAAGGTCGGCTTCCATGGATTTGAATATTTTGTCATTGCGAGTGCAGTTCTTGCGCCCACCATCTTGCCAACACTGACGCTGGTGGCCAAATTGCCAAGCTGGAACCACGTGTTCCCACTCAATTCGACTCGCCCGCTTTTGTTGTTTTCGGACTTGATAGCCACAGCCATCAAGGTCGGGAATGCCTTTCTTTTTGTCCTTCCATGTAATGTCACAGCCGCAATAAAATGAAGTCGGATGGTCGAGGTAAATCTTCACCGCTTCTCTTTTTGCTTTGGAAAATGAGCTCGGTGGTGCGGCGAGAACGCTTTGGGTTACCAGCAGGCCAAATACTATTGTTAAGTAAAAAGATACAGGTAGGCCAAATGCTTTGAAGGTGAGTTTTTGCATAGAAAAAGACTGATAAAAGTATGATAAACATCAGTCTAGCACTCAAATGTTAGATCTCTCTATTAGATTTGTTCTACCGAGTAAATCAACCTGTCACTAGCTTAGTTGAGTTCCCGTGAAAGCTAAGGTTTGCTGGCACAATTGGCAGCGGTAGGTCGATTGATTCCGAAGTACTTTGTTGTGTCGTCTGATTGATAATGGGTAAGTGGTGCACTCACATCGATATTCAAAGGTTTTCCCTTGAACTGACGCGATTTCAAAGCTGTGAGTTGTTCTGGCTGGCACGTTGAATACTTTTTCCATCACGTATTTCCACTCGTTTCCGTGAGGCCTAACACGTCCGAAAACCTGATGCGTGATCAGGTGTGCGAGTTCATGTGGCACAACCTCATTGATGAAGGCATCTTCATTTTCAGAAAATAGTACGTGGTTGAGCTTAATTTCGTTGAGCTGAAGGTAGGCCTTTCCCGCCGCTTTGCCTCTTAACTTGAAGGTGATAGTTGGGTGTGGAAATTCACGAGAGAAATGTTGATTTGCGATAGCTAGGCATTCGGCCAATTTCTTATTTGCTCGGTGTTGTTGCGGGGTGTAAGACAAACGTTGTTAACTCCAAATAAAAGGCCTCAGCGTTTAAACCAAGGCCTAATCATAACATTGCTTGTTGATCTAGCGATGCTTTACACGTGATGTTTTTTCTTAATGATCTCGTGATAAGCGTGCCATGTAGCATAGCCAAGTAGCGGCATGGTGACGATCATTCCGATGCCGTAGGTGGCAAAACCCACCAAAATACCGGCACAAATAATACTCGCCCAAACCACCATTGCAGGGATGTTCGATTTCACGGCATTAAAGCTAGTGAAAATCGCACTCATCACATCAACGCGTCTCTCCATCATTAACGGAATTGAAAATGCTGAGATGCTAAATATGAGGCTTGCGATAACAAAACCAATCACAGAACCCGTAATTAAGAAGGGAGCGAACTCAGCCAGTGGTGCGCCTTGCACTGAAGGATAGAGCGCGTGCAATAACGCAGCGATACGCATCCAGAATATCATCGCAACCATCAATACGATCGCAAAGGCCCATTGGTGGGTGGAGTTGCGAGTGATGGCTTTCATCGAGTGCAGTAGGCTTGCGTTGTGGCCTTTTTCTCTTTCCCAAGCTGCGTCATACAAGCCCAGAGCAAGAAACGGCCCTATTAGCATGTACACGATCAGGCTTGGCATTACGACCAAGTGTGTTCCTTGCCATTGGACAAGCTGAACAATGGCGATTGCCGCTCCCATAAAGCACAAACCGTAGAATGCGCTGATTAATGGCATTCTTACTAAGTCATGCAGAGCAAGCGACAACCAATGAAAGGGTGCGGAAATACTGATTTGGTTACAAGGAATGGTGCGAGCGTAATCCTTATCGCTGACCTTGTGTTTTTTATCGTTCAGTTCGGATGGGTGCGCGGTACGAGGCATAGATCCCCCTAGTTAAATAACGTCCTAGTTATAATTCCATAAGGCTCATCGATGTGGCTTGTGTGAGAGTTATGGTGTTGAGCTAAATTGCTCTTTGTCATCCCAGTTTTTGTTCTAGCGTGCATTTAACGAGCGTTATCAGGCTGAATTAATTTAAGTTAAATGTGAGCTTGATCTCTTAGGAGTTACCTTAACTATTGTCAGTAGTGTTAGAAAACACAAATTATCAGCGGTTTTTTATACTAAGTGGTTAACGGTAAAGAAGGGCATTAGAGAAGAGAATGGCGAGTGAAAGTAAGGTAAGTACATAAAAATAAAGCCCTTACTAAGAAGTAAGGGCTTTAAAGAAACAAATCGCAGTGGCTAAATTATTTTAGGCCAGCGAAGTCCGCAAGGATTGCTGCTTTGTCAGTCGCTTCCCAAGGGAACTCTTCACGACCGAAGTGGCCGTATGCAGCAGTCTGCTTGTAGATAGGCTGAAGAAGGTTCAACATCTCTTGAAGACCGTATGGACGTAGGTCGAAGTTTTGACGAACTGCTTCAATGATAATTTCGTGAGCTACTTTTTCAGTACCAAACGTTTCAACCATGATAGATGTTGGATCAGCAACACCGATAGCGTAAGACAGTTGAATCTCACAACGGTCAGCCATGCCAGCAGCAACGATGTTTTTCGCAACGTAACGAGCCGCGTAAGCTGCAGAACGGTCAACTTTTGATGGATCTTTACCAGAGAATGCACCGCCACCGTGACGAGCTGCGCCGCCGTAGGTATCAACGATGATCTTACGACCTGTTAGACCACAGTCACCCATTGGGCCACCGATTACGAAACGGCCTGTTGGGTTGATGAAGAAGTTAGTGTCTTTGTTGATCCACTCAGCAGGAAGTACTGGTTTGATGATCTCTTCCATTACTGCTTCACGTAGATCCGGTGTTGTTACTGAATCGCAGTGTTGAGTCGAAAGAACAACAGCGTCGATACCAACGATTTTACCTTGGTCGTATTGGAACGTAACTTGAGATTTCGCATCAGGGCGAAGGAAGTCAAGTTTACCGCTCTTACGTACTTCAGCTTGCTTCTTAACAAGAAGGTGAGAGTAAGTAATTGGAGCCGGCATTAGGATTGGTGTTTCGTTAGTCGCGTAACCAAACATGATGCCTTGGTCGCCTGCGCCTTGCTCTTTAGGGTCTTCTTTATCAACACCTTGGTTGATGTCTGGAGACTGCTTACCAATTGTGTTTAGAACAGCACAAGAGTCAGCGTCAAAGCCCATATCAGAATGAACGTAACCAATTTCACGTACTGTTTCACGAGTGATTTCTTCGATATCAACCCATGCAGACGTTGTTACTTCACCGCCAACCATAACCATGCCGGTTTTAACGTAAGTCTCACAAGCAACACGTGCTTTTGGATCTTGTTCCAAGATGGCATCAAGAACAGCATCAGAGATTTGGTCTGCAATTTTATCTGGATGGCCTTCTGAAACAGATTCAGAAGTGAATAGGTGCTTAGCCATGAGAGCTCCACTTTTAGTTTTTGGTGTAAATAGTTTATGGCGTCGCAAGCTAGGAAGCGCGCCATTAAATACAGTATATTTTGTAGGTGTTTCTACATCTAGACGGCTATTCTAAATTCCAGCGGTCGAATTACAAGCTCTTTTTTATGATATGTCATAACTAATCGTTTGCGTATCGATTGAGATAAGCCACTGCCAAGTGATGTAAATGTTCGAAAATTGCGAAAAATGACCGTTAAAATGCCAGTAAAACGTTTGCAGTCGCAATAGTCGTTTGAGAGAATACCCGCGCTAATTAAAATGAAAACATTAGCACTATCTCTTTTTTAAATCGCTTATGTATCCAGGAGCAGACATGCCTTCTCGTAAAGATCTAGCCAATGCAATCCGCGCACTTAGCATGGACGGTGTTCAACAAGCAAATTCAGGCCACCCAGGCGCACCTATGGGTATGGCTGACATCGCTGAAGTTCTTTGGCGTGGCCACTTGAACCACAACCCAGCAAACCCAGAGTGGGCTGACCGCGACCGTTTTATCCTGTCTAACGGCCATGGTTCAATGTTGATTTACTCTCTGCTTCACCTTGCAGGCTACGAGCTTTCAATTGAAGATCTGAAAAACTTCCGTCAACTGCACTCTAAGACTCCTGGTCACCCAGAGTACGGTTACGCTCCTGGTATCGAGACAACGACGGGTCCTCTAGGTCAAGGCATCACTAACGCTGTTGGTATGGCAATGGCAGAGAAAGCACTGGCTGCACAGTTCAACAAAGAAGGCCACGACATCGTAGACCACTACACTTATGCATTCATGGGTGATGGCTGTCTGATGGAAGGTATCTCTCACGAAGCATGTTCACTAGCTGGTACGCTAGGTCTTGGTAAGCTAGTTGCTTTCTGGGATGACAACGGTATCTCTATCGATGGTGAAGTGGAAGGTTGGTTCTCTGACGATACTCCTAAGCGTTTTGAAGCATACGGCTGGCACGTAATCCCAGCAGTAGACGGTCACGATCCGGAAGCAATCAATGCAGCTATCGAAGCAGCTAAAGCAGACCCTCGTCCAACGCTTATCTGTACTAAAACTATCATCGGTTTTGGTTCTCCAAACAAAGCTGGTACGCACGACTGCCATGGCGCTCCACTAGGTGCTGATGAAATTACAGCAACTAAAGCAGCACTTGGTTGGGAACACGGTCCTTTCGAAATCCCAGCAGATATCGCAGCTGAGTGGAATGCGAAAGAAGCGGGCGCAGCAAAAGAAGCGGCGTGGAATGCTAAGTTTGACGCATACGCAGCGGCTTACCCAGAGCTAGCAGCAGAATTCAAACGTCGTACTAACGGTGAACTTCCAGCACAATGGGAAGAGAAAGCAAACGCAATCATTGCTGATCTTCAAGCTAACCCAGCAAACATCGCTTCACGTAAAGCATCTCAAAACGCATTAGAAGCGTTTGGTCAAATGCTTCCAGAATTCATGGGTGGCTCTGCTGACCTAGCGCCTTCTAACCTAACTATGTGGTCTGGTTCTAAGTCTCTTGAAGCAACTGACTTCTCTGGTAACTACATCCACTACGGTGTACGTGAATTCGGTATGACGGCTATCATGAACGGCATCGCTCTGCACGGTGGTTTCGTACCATACGGCGCAACGTTCCTAATGTTCATGGAATACGCGCGTAACGCAATGCGTATGGCTGCTCTGATGAAAGTTCAGAACATCCAAGTTTACACGCACGACTCTATCGGCTTAGGCGAAGATGGTCCTACTCACCAACCGGTTGAACAGATCGCTTCTCTACGTCTAACGCCAAACATGAGCACATGGCGCCCATGTGACCAAGTTGAGTCTGCTGTTGCTTGGAAACTGGCTATTGAGCGTAAAGATGGTCCTTCATCTTTAATCTTCTCTCGTCAAAACCTTGCACAACAAGATCGTAATGCTGAGCAAGTAGCTAACATCGCTAAGGGTGGTTACATCCTGAAAGATTGTGAAGGCAAGCCTGAGCTAATCATCATTGCAACAGGTTCTGAAGTTGAGCTTGCTGTTGAAGCTGCTGCACAGTTAACCGCTGAAGGTAAAGCAGTACGCGTAGTATCTATGCCTGCAACTGACGCGTTCGACAAGCAAGATGCTGAATACCGTGAGTCTGTACTTCCATCTGACGTTACTGCTCGTATCGCAGTAGAAGCTGGCATCGCTGACTTCTGGTACAAGTACGTTGGTTTCGGTGGCAAGATCATCGGTATGACAACGTTCGGCGAATCTGCACCAGCAGGCGAGCTATTCAAGATGTTCGGTTTCACTACTGAAAACGTAGTAAACACCGCGAAAGAGCTTCTTGCTTAATCATTGATTGCTAGCTTAGTGCTAACAATGAAATGAATAAAAAAACCGAGCGCTGAGCTCGGTTTTTTGTCTCTGGGATTTGTTTCTCCTAGACTCATCTCTATAAGCAACAGATCAATCTGTCATGAACAAGCTGAGTTATTCAAGTAATGCCTTTTGGGTAGGATTCAGTTATCATCTGTTGCACGAAATTTTGGTTAGATGTACGGAACTATGCTAAAAGTCGCGATAAATGGATTTGGACGAATAGGGCGTAATGTATTGCGCGCTGTCTATGAAAGTGGCAAAAGCCAACAAATCAAAGTAGTAGCGGTCAATGAGCTTGCTCAGCCTGACGCTATGGCTCACCTATTGCAGTACGACACCAGTCACGGCCGCTTCGGTAAGAAAATCTCTAACGATCAAGAGCACATTTATGTCCATCATGGCATTGGTGCTGAAGACAAGGGTGAGTTTGATACCATTCGTATCTTACATCTTGCTGATATTGAGCTGTTGCCTTGGCGTGACCTTGAGGTGGATATCGTTCTCGATTGTACCGGTGTTTATGGTTGCCGAGATGACGGCCTCGCGCACATTGCTGCAGGGGCGAAAAAGGTACTGTTTTCTCACCCCGGTGCCAATGACCTCGATAACACCATTATCTATGGTGTGAACCACGATACCATCGAAGCGGACCACCAAATCGTTTCCAATGGTTCGTGCACCACCAACTGTATTGTCCCTATCATTAAGGTTCTTGATGACGCCTTTGGTATCGAGTCCGGTACGATTACGACTATTCACTCTTCAATGAATGATCAACAAGTTATCGATGCGTACCACAGCGATTTGCGTCGTACTCGAGCAGCAAGCCAATCGATCATTCCTGTCGATACCAAGTTGCATAAAGGTATTGAAAGAATCTTCCCGAAATTTTCCAACAAATTTGAAGCTATATCTGTGCGTGTGCCGACGGTAAACGTAACAGCGATGGATTTAAGTGTCACAATTAATGCAAATGTGAAAGTTAATGACGTAAATCAAACCATTGTTAATGCATCCCAGTGTACATTACACAATATAGTTGACTATACTGAAGCGCCGCTCGTTTCCATCGACTTTAATCACGATCCCCATAGCGCAATCGTTGATGGTTCACAAACGCGAGTGAGCAACGGCCACTTAGTTAAAATGCTAGTGTGGTGTGATAATGAATGGGGCTTTGCGAACCGAATGCTGGATACGGTTCTTGCAATGCAAGCTTCTGAAGGCAAGAAGTAAGACCTAGAAGCAAATGTGCGGATTATTTATTTTTTAGCTTGAAATAAATACTAAGAGTCCACATATTATTAGTAGTGAAAGAATTACCAGTTGAATAATTTATAGGCTTAGCAGGGTTGCTGAGTTTCCAAAACTTTATTTTTATTTAAATTTGAGAGGACAAATCATGTCTGTGATCAAGATGACTGACCTGGAACTTGCAGGTAAACGCGTATTTATCCGTGCTGACCTAAACGTACCAGTAAAAGACGGTAAAGTAACTTCAGATGCACGTATCCTAGCATCTCTACCAACTATCAAGCTTTGCCTAGAAGCTGGTGCAAAAGTAATGGTTACTTCTCACCTTGGTCGTCCTACTGAAGGCGAATACAACGAAGAGTTCTCTCTAGCTCCTGTAGTTAACTACCTAAACGACGCACTAGATTGCGAAGTTAAACTAGCTAAAGATTACCTAAACGGCCTAGAGCTAAACGCTGGTGAGCTAGTTGTTCTTGAAAACGTTCGTTTCAACGAAGGTGAGAAGAAGAACGAAGAAGCACTTTCTAAGCAGTACGCTGCGCTATGTGACATCTTCGTGATGGACGCATTCGGTACAGCTCACCGTGCACAAGCATCTACTCACGGTGTTGGTACTCACGCTCCTGTAGCATGTGCTGGTCCTCTTCTTGCTGCTGAGCTTGAAGCTCTTGGCAAAGCAATGGACAACCCAGAGCGTCCGCTAGTTGCTATCGTTGGTGGTTCTAAAGTATCGACTAAGCTAACAGTTCTTGAGTCTCTATCTAAAATCGCTGACCAACTTGTTGTTGGTGGTGGTATCGCGAACACATTCATCGCTGCTGAAGGCCACAACGTAGGTAAGTCTCTATACGAAGCTGACCTAGTTGAAACGGCTCAAAAGCTAATGAAAGAGTGTGCTATCCCAGTAGCAACTGACGTTGCATGTGCTAAAGCATTCGACGAAAACGCAGAAGCTGAAATCAAGCACGTTTCTGAAGTTCAAGACGACGACATGATCTTCGACCTTGGTCCAGATTCAACTGCGGCACTAGCTGAAATCATCGGCAACGCGAAAACAATCCTTTGGAACGGCCCTGTAGGCGTATTCGAATTCAAGAACTTCGAAGCGGGTACAGCTGGTATCTCTAAAGCAATCGCTGAGTCTGCAGGTTTCTCTGTAGCAGGTGGTGGTGACACGCTAGCAGCTATCGATAAGTTCGGTATCAAAGCTGACGTTTCTTACATCTCTACTGGCGGTGGCGCTTTCCTTGAATTCGTTGAAGGTAAAGTACTTCCTGCAGTAGCAATGCTTGAAGAGCGTGCTAAAGCATAATTGATTTAGAAAGGCGAGATGTGAATCTCGCCTTTTAACGTTTGCTGCATATCACACTTTTTTGCTAGAATGGCATAAGTTGTGAGCAAACGATTGCAAGTTTTTAAACTTAAGTTTTTTAATCTTAAAACGATAGAATAAATAGGACTATTTCCATGTCTAAGATCTTCGATTTTGTAAAACCTGGTGTGATTTCTGGCGATGACGTACAGAAAGTATTTGAAGTAGCAAAAGAAAACAAATTTGCTCTTCCTGCTGTAAACGTTGTTGGTACTGACTCTGTAAACGCAGTACTAGAAGCAGCTGCTAAAGTTAAAGCTCCAGTAGTTGTTCAGTTCTCTAACGGCGGCGCTGCATTCTTCGCAGGTAAAGGCGTTAAACTTGAAGGTCAAGGCGCACAAGTTCTTGGCGCTGTAGCTGGTGCAAAATACGTACACGCTGTAGCTGAAGCTTACGGTGTTCCAGTTATCCTGCACACTGACCACGCTGCTAAGAAACTTCTTCCATGGATCGACGGTCTACTAGACGCTGGTGAAGAGTTCTTCGCACAAACTGGTAAGCCTCTATTCTCTTCTCACATGCTAGACCTTTCTGAAGAGTCGCTAGAAGAGAACATCGAAACATGTGCTAAGTACCTAGAGCGCATGGCTAAAATGAACATGACAATCGAGATCGAACTTGGTTGTACTGGTGGTGAAGAAGACGGCGTTGATAACTCTGATATGGACGCATCTGAGCTTTACACTTCTCCAGAAGACGTAGCATACGCTTACGAGAAACTAATGGCTGTTAGCCCACGTTTCACTATCGCTGCATCTTTCGGTAACGTACACGGTGTTTACCAAGCTGGTAACGTTGTACTTACTCCAACTATCCTACGTGACTCTCAAGCATACTGTGCAGAGAAGTTCGGTATCGCACCTAACGCTCTAAACTTCGTATTCCACGGTGGTTCTGGTTCTTCTGAAGCAGAAATCCAAGAGTCTATCGGCTACGGTGTTATCAAAATGAACATCGATACTGATACACAGTGGGCAACTTGGGACGGTATCCGTCAGTACTCTGCTGACAACTTCGATTTCCTACAAGGTCAAATCGGCAACCCAACTGGCGAAGCTGCTCCAAACAAGAAGTACTACGATCCACGCGTATGGCTACGTGCTGGTCAAGCTTCAATGGTTGCTCGTCTAGAGAAAGCATTTGCTGACCTTAACGCTGTAGACGTACTTTAATTCTTTGAATTAAGTACTCTTTAAGTTTTAAAAACCCGCTCATTGAGCGGGTTTTTTTATATCTGATAAAAACTTGTACTAAATATGTGAAAAACCTAGCGTGCGGTGAATAAATTTCGTAGTCTTTTAGTTATCGGTATTTGTGTTTATCGGTAAGTTTTAATAATTCAAAAGCTTACATAAATATGACTTTGCAATCTGTCAAAGATAGGATATCGTGCCGAAAAACTGAACTTGGTTCAGTTTATAAAAAGGACTTGGCTTTAATTTACTTTTAACACAATGACTTAACGGTAATTACACTGTTTATTATATTGCAGAGTAAATGAGGCTTAAGGCAGTTTAGCCCATAGCATATTATATAGAGGATGCACATTATGGCTGATAGTTCGACAGCGATTGAGACTCCACTTGTGGATGGTTTGTCTCAAGCAGAGCAGTGGTTAACAAATAATTCAGATTTATTTATCCAATATGGCGTAAATATCATTTCAGCACTGATAATTCTATTTATTGGTAACCTTATTGTTAAAGCAGTAGCGAATAGCGTGTCTAAGGTTCTTCAGAAGAAGAAAATGGACCGAGCAGTTGTGGAGTTCGTCCATGGTTTAGTTCGTTACTTGTTGTTTGTGATTGTTTTAATTGCTGCACTTGGTCGTTTAGGTGTTCAAACGGCATCTGTAGTTGCTGTTATTGGTGCGGCTGGTTTAGCCGTTGGTCTTGCACTACAAGGCTCACTATCTAACTTTGCTGCTGGTGTACTTATCGTTGCATTCCGTCCATTTAAGTCTGGTGACTATGTGGAAATTGGTGGTGTGGCAGGTTCAGTTGATTCTATTCAAATCTTCCAAACGGTTCTAACAACGCCAGACAACAAAATGGTTGTAGTACCTAACGGTAGCGTTATCGGCAGCCCAATCACAAACTATTCTCGTCATGCGACGCGCCGTATTGATCTAATGATTGGTGTTTCTTACAACGCTGATCTTCAGAAGACAAAAGCGCTACTGACTAAGATCTGTGAATCTGATGAGCGTGTACTGAAAGAACCTGGCGTTCAAGTTGGTGTTCATACGCTTGCTGATTCTTCAGTTAACTTCGTTGTTCGTCCATGGGTTAGCACTGCTGACTACTGGAATGTTTATTTCGACCTGATGCAAGCAATCAAAGAAGGCTTGGATAACGAGGGTATCGAAATTCCATTCCCGCAAATGGATGTACACATGAATAAAGTAGAAGCTTAATTCCTAGTTAGTTTTTATAACTATAAGCTTTTATAAGGAAAGGCGGATAACTTAGGTTATCCGCCTTTTTTGTTGGTTTCATGAAGCTAAATAGATTTACCAGTATTGCTCAATAAGTCCATCGGTAAGCACCGTTGCTATGGCGAACATCATGGTTGCGACTGCGATATCAATGCCTTTCTTAACCTTAGGTTTAGATAGCGTCGGGCCTAGTTTTGCAGCGCCTAATGACAAAGAATAGAACCAGACGAACGAAGCCAATATAGTCCCCATAGCAAATGCAATTCTGTCGTTGCCTTCAAATTGCCCACCAATGGATCCAAGAATTACCACGGTATCCAAATAGAGATGTGGGTTTAATACTGTCACTGCCAATGCCCCTAAAATAACGGTGCGCTTGCCACGCGCTAATATCTCACCTTTCGACTCATCACTGGTGCGCACTTTGAATGCACTGCGTAGTGAGAGCAAACCATACACAGTCAGAAAAGCGATGCCACCTAGTGTCACTGAGGTAAGCAGTAATTCATTTTGCGACAAGATCGCTCCGCCGCCAAAAATGCCTAATGAGATAAACAGAGTATCGAGCAGGCTACAAATCGTTGCTGTCGTTAAATGATGATTGCGTTTTATCCCTTGATTTAGGACGTACGCATTCTGAGCGCCAATAGGGATAATCATACTTGCCCCTAGACCAAAACCTTGTAATAAAACCCAAAAACTCATTTTAACCTCCACTTATTTAACGATATTTACGTGCTATATGGCGAAGATACTCTGACCCTTTAAATAAGTATAATTAATGATTTTAATCCATTATTAGAGTTGCTAATGTGGTGATGAGTTAGCTTAAAAAGGAAGCAAATTGATGCGCGGATTGGATTATAAATGGATTGAAGCACTGGATGCTGTAGTAAAACAACGTAGTTTCGAAAGGGCTGCTGAGCAGTTATATATCTCCCAGTCGGCGGTATCTCAACGCATCAAACAGCTGGAAAAGTGGTTGGCTCAGCCAGTCTTGGTGAGAGAAAGCCCGCCTAGGCCAACGCCTGCGGGTAAAAAACTACTGGGCTTATATCGCCGTGTTCGTTTGTTAGAGCACGAGCTTGTGCCTGAGTTGATGAATGAAGAGGGTAATCAACCACTATCGATATCCATAGCCACCAACGCTGATAGTTTGGCGACATGGTTGCTACCAGCTTTGTCGGATGTGATTAAGTCTCGCCAAGTCGAGTTGAACCTCGCGATTCATGGTGAGTCGAGAACCATTGAAAAGATTAAAAGTGGCGAGGTGGCCGGTGCAATCAGTTTGGAGTCTCAAGCGATTCCTGGCTGCAGTGCTGACTATCTCGGTAGGATGGATTATGTGTGCGTGGCTAGCCCTGACTTTCATCAGCGTTACTTTGCAGAGGGCGTAAACTACGCCACCTTAAGCAAAGCACCTGCGGTTTCCTATGATCAATACGATGATCTGCATAAGAAGTTTCTGCATGATCATTTTAACGTCCCGAGAGACAGTGTGATCAATCATACAGTCGGCAGTTCAGAAGCATTTGTGCGCTTGGCATTATCGGGTGTAGCCTATTGCTTGATCCCCCGATTACAGATTATCGATGAGCTCGAGTCTGGTGCTCTGATTGATATTACCCCTGGCTTTCTGCTCTCTTATCGCATCTATTGGCACCATTGGCAGCTTGAGAGCGGAGTATTAAAAGAGGTATCCCAAGCAATATTGAGTTTTGCTCACAATCACTTACCTCAGTAAACTGTTGGTTTTTTCAGCGTCAAAGTTCTGTTAGAAGTGTGTGCTCTGGATTGGCTAAACGATAAATTGCTCTATGATGAAAGGACATTTGTTTAGCATAGGTCATACCTAATGAAGCTTGTACCAAAGATGTTAGCAACGTCTCTTACTCTTACTGCGGCGTTGAGTGCTGTGAGTTTTCCATCATTGGCTGACTCTCCATCCTTTCCTCATATTTCAACGACAGGCTATGGTGAAGTGATCGCTACACCTGATATGGCGACATTCTCTGTGAGAGTCGTGGAATCGACGATGACTGCTGAACAGGCTAAAAATACCGTTGATAAAGTCGTGACAGGCTTTCTAAACAAGCTGCATCAAGCTGGTGTTGATGAGGCGAGTGTACACAGCTCTAACCTGTATTTATCTCCTCAATATCATTACCCGAAAGATGGCAAACCGGAACTGGTTGGCTACCGCGCCTCACGTAATGTGACCGTTCAAGTGACTGAGCTAGCTAATCTTAATGAGTACATGGATATTGCGATTGGAGAAGGCATTAATCAGATCGACAACATCCAACTGCAAGTTCGCGACCAAGCTAAGTATCAAGAGCAAGCGCGCTTAGAAGCCATTAAAGATGCGACATCAAAAGCTAAATCATTGGCGAGTGGTTTTGAGCGCGAGTTAGGTGATGTATGGCGCGTGGATTACAACGCCCAATCTTCTCAGCCAGTACTCATGCGTTCAATGGCGATGGATGCAAGAACAGAATCGAACTCTTATGAAGACTCAACGATCACCATTCGTGATCGCGTGAATGTGATCTACCAGATCGAAGAGTAATGACAGTGCTATAGAAGGTTTTGGATCATGACGACCTAATTACCTACGATAGGCCAAATGCTAAAAAGGCTCTCATGATGAGAGCCTTTTTTATGCATTTTGAGTGCGATGATTAGTGAAGAAGACGAGCACGGATTGTGCCTTCGATCTCTTTCAGTTTAAGCAGTGCTTCTTCAGAGCGATCGGCTTCTACATCGATAACGACATAACCCATATCAGCCGCAGTCTGTAGGTATTGACCCGCGATGTTGATCCCTTCCTCAGCGAAGATGGTGTTGATCTGAGTTAGGATGCCTGGGCGGTTTTCGTGAATGTGTAATAAACGAGACGTTCCAGTATGCAGTGGTAGTGATACCTCAGGGAAGTTAACACTTGATAGCGTAGAGCCGTTATCAGAGTATTTCGCTAGCTTACCAGCAACTTCAACACCAATGTTCTCTTGTGCTTCTTGAGTTGAACCACCCACGTGAGGCGTTAGGATCACGTTATCGAACTGCATTAATGGAGACTCAAACGGGTCTGCATTGGTTTTTGGTTCTGTTGGGAAAACATCAATAGCCGCACCTGCAAGGTGTCCAGACTCCAGAGCGCCACACAGAGCAGGAATATCGACTACCGTGCCACGAGCTGCGTTGATAAAGATAGAACCAGGCTTCATGCGCTCGAACTCTTCTTTACCCATCATGTCTTTTGTTTCGTTGGTTTCAGGTACATGCAAAGAGATTACGTCACACTTGTTCAGTAATTCCGTCATGGTATGAACTTGCGTTGCGTTACCCAGAGACAGTTTGTTTTCAATGTCGTAGAAGTAAACACGCATGCCAAGGTTTTCAGCAATAATACCCAGTTGAGTACCGATGTGACCGTAGCCAATAATACCTAAACGCTTACCACGGGCTTCGTAAGAGTTGTCGGCACTCTTTTTCCAGATGCCACGGTGTGCAAGCGCGTTCTTTTCTGGAATGCCACGTAGTAGCAATAGAACCTGACCAAGAACGAGCTCAGCAACGCTTCGAGTGTTTGAGAACGGTGCGTTGAACACAGGGATACCGCGTTTTGCTGCTGCTTGAAGGTTGACTTGGTTAGTACCAATACAGAAACAACCGACGGCAACCAGCTTTTCAGCTGCATCAATAACTTCTTGGGAGATATTAGTGCGAGAACGAATACCAATGAAATGAGCATCTTTTACTGCTTCAAGAAGTTCATCTTCCGGTAGCGAGCCTTTGTGGTACTCAATGTTTGTGTAACCAGCGGCTTGCAGTACTTCTACAGAAGAAGGGTGAAGACCTTCTAGAAGTAGAATTTTAATTTTTTCTTTTTCCAGTGAAACTTTGGCCATTGTTCTCGTCCTTAAAATGGAAAGGTTGGGCAAATGCGGCGCACGTGCTACAAAATGGCTGAAAGGGGAACAAATTCACCACTTTGTTAGGAGACAAACGTTTTCCCTGTGCGTCTTCTGAACAATAAAGTAACAAAAAAAAAATGTTTTGGGTAAGAAAATTACGGAATAAGACATAATTTTACAGCAATAAAGCAAAAAAAACGGCGCCCTAGGGCACCGTATGTAATGAAGTAACAGAAAAACTCAATCTTCTATTATTTATTCTTCGATTTTTGCACCTTCAGGCGTGCCGGTGATAACCACATCAGCACCACGGTGAGCGAACAGACCAACCGTCACCACACCAGCTATACCATTGATGATATCTTCTAGTTGTTTCGGGTTTTCGATCGCCATGCCGTACACATCTAGGATCACGTTGCCGTTATCGGTTGTGCAGCCTTCGCGGTAAACTGGGTCACCACCAAGCTTAACCAACTCACGTGCCACGTATGAACGTGCCATTGGGATTACTTCAACAGGCAGTGGGAATTTACCCAACACATCAACTGCTTTAGTACCGTCAACAATACACACAAACTTATCAGAGATAGCCGCTACGATTTTTTCACGAGTCAAAGCAGCGCCGCCGCCTTTGATCATATCGCGAGTTGGGTTGATTTCATCTGCGCCATCAACATAGATGTCTAGCTTAGCGACATCGTTACACTCATACACTTTGATCTCTAGCTCTTCTAGTCGCTGCGTTGAAGCAACAGAGCTTGAAACCGCACCTTTGATTTTGTCTTTCATTGTGCCTAGTGCGTCGATGAAGTGATTTACTGTAGAGCCAGTACCTACACCTACAATGCTGCCTTCTTCAACATATTGAAGTGCTGCCCAGCCAGCTGCTTTTTTCATTTCATCTTGAGTCATGCCATTCTCCTGAATAAGGTCTTGCGCTTTGAATTAATCGTTCGCGTATTGAAGTTAACGTTTATATATCGAGGTTAACGTTTGCGGCGCGATTATAGCGCTTTAATGGTTGTTTTCCCATTGCCAAGTTTTACTCGGAGTCACGATTTTAGGTAACGGAATGTCCCATTCTTCAATCGGTAGCGTATCAACATGTTGGCAATCATGAGCCAAACCAATAGGAGCTGCACCTTCGCCCGTCTCGAACCACTTTGCCAAGGTGCGATCGTAATATCCGCCGCCCATACCTAAACGATGGCCATGGGAGTCAAAGCCGACAAGGGGCGTAAGAATAAGGTCGAGTTGCTGACAAGGTTTAACCAGCATTTGATTGAGCTGAGGTTCGACAATACCGTACTTATTCAAGACCGTCGGTGTGGTTGGCGAGTAGTGTAAAAACAGCAGGTGCCCGGCAGAGAAGGGGTGCAATACTGGTAAATAAGTTTGCTTACCTTGCGCCCATAACCATTCGATTAAAGGCTGAGTATCGAGTTCGCCATCGATAGAGATATAGAGGGCAATATGCTGAGCAGACTGAATTTCATCAAGCTGCATGCACTGCTTAACTAAGTCGATACCGGATTGAGTTTGTTGGTCGCCAGATAAGGCATTGCGTTTGATACGGATCTGTTTGCGAAATTCGCTGCGTGTGAGCGTCTTCATAAGAAGGGATACCCCAAAGTGCCGTTGAGAATAGATGGCCCTTGAACCAGCGAGTTCAAGGCGGATCAGCAATGATTACCGTAGGCTTCTCGGTCGGGCCGAGCATGCTCAATAGCACTCAAGTACTAACCCTTAGGGATTGCTTATCGGCTCGGGGACGTGAATCCTCTGACAAACACTCCAGGGTAAATTTTGTGTACGCTATTGCTGTCCGTGCTTAACTTTACTGAGGACATCTGAAAGTGATGTCGTGAGCTGTTCCATTCGCTCGGTCAGTGCGTTTTGTTCATCATTTGCTTCAAACTTCTTGGTTTGTAATTCGTAGCAAATATTCAGAGCTGCGATAGTCAGCAGCTTCACTTCATTGGTTACCTTAGTACGTTCAGCCATCTCTTTCAATCGATTATCAAGATCGGCCGCCGCTGCAATCAATGACTCTTCTTGCCCTGGTGGACAATTCACTCGAGTCAGTTTTCCTAATATTTCAACGTCTACCGCTTGATTACTCATGATGGATGAACTCTTTAACGCGCTATTTTAAGGCTGTTGCCCTTCGCCATTTTTTGAGAAAGAAAAAGTGCAAGTACCGATGAGGAAGCAATCTCCTCTGAGGGAGAAACTATAGGTAAACCGCTATTAAGATTCAAGCTTTTCAGAGTGACTGTTTGTAAATGAGAGCTTGAGCACACAGTAATTCAGCAAATTGAACAATTGGTAGTCAGTCATCCTTCAATTGCTGGGGATCGATGCTTACCAGAATTGGGGTGAAGTGGTACGATTATACTATCGATATAAAGAATAACTGAGCGAGCTATCTGATGAGCGAAACTACTTTACCTGACTACCTAACGGTTGCGACTGAACTTCAATCGGCAAGTCTAGCCGTAACCCCTGCTGAGATGCACGGTTTATTAACGGGTATGTTAAGCGGAGGCTTAAGCCTTGCAGATAAAAGCTGGCAACCACTGATCTTCGATTACACCAATGAAGGCATGGGTTGGCCAGATCGCGCATTAACGCTAGCGGAAGCGACACTGAAAGTAACGACCAGTGAAATCACAGGTTCGGGTATGGAATTGTCTATGTTGCTGCCTGACGAAGACGCAAGCGCAAGCCTATTTGACTTGGCTGATGGTGTGTCTGATTGGATTAACCATTTCATTACTGGTCTAGGCTTGGTTGGCGCTCAATTGAACAAAGCGTCTGACAGTACAAAAGAAGCATTAGCTGATCTAGAAGAGATGGCTAAGCTAGGCATTGACGAAGAAGATGATCTGGAAGAGCAAGCGCAGCTTCTAGAGCACGTTATTGAGCACGTAAAAGCGTGTGCACTAACGATTCATGCTGAATTTGGTGCTCGCCCATCTGAAGATGCGGCGCCTACCATTCATTAATTCGTTGGCTGGTTTGAGGTTATGATGGCTCAGTATGATGTTGTAATTGCTGGTGGCGCAATGGCAGGGGCAACCTTAGCCCTTGCTTTGAATCACCTAAGCCAAGGTTCACTGTCGATTGCGGTAGTGGAGCCTTATCAGGTTGATCATCAAGCTCACCCTGGGTTTGATTCTCGTTCGATTGCTTTGTCCTATGGCACGGTGCAGATCCTGGATTCTTTGCGCTTATGGCAATCTATCGCTCCGGTCGCGACCCCGATTAAAGATATCCATGTTTCGGATCGCGGGCATGCCGGAATGACAGACATCTACAGTGAAGAGCTTGCTGTAGATGCGCTTGGCTACGTGGTCGAGTTAGCAGATGTGGGTCGAATCTATCAGCAGAAACTTGAATCAGAAGCGGCAATTACCATGCTTTGTCCTGAGTCTGTTAGTAAAGTTGAACGTGAAGAAGCGTTGACGACGATTGAACTGACAAGTGGGCAAACAGTAACCACTAAGTTACTGGTTGCTGCTGACGGTGCAATCTCAACCTGTTGCCAACAGCTCAATATCTCATTGAGTGAGCACGACTTTGAGCAAGTCGCTGTGATTGCCAATATTGTGGCGAGTGAACCTCACCAAGGTCGCGCATTTGAGCGTTTTACCCATCATGGGCCAGTTGCTCTATTACCGATGAGTGACAACCGTTTATCGTTGGTTTGGTGTTTAACACCAGAGCAAGCACAAAAAGTGATGACGCTAAACGACAATGAATTTCTTGAGCAATTGCAGAATGACTTTGGCTGGCGACTTGGCCGATTAGAGAAGGTCGGCAAGCGCGCGAGTTACCCTCTGATTCTTCGTCACCGACAGCAAAATATCTCTCATCGATTTGCCATTGTTGGTAATGCTGCTCAAACGCTTCACCCAATTGCGGGGCAAGGCTTTAACCTAGGCATCCGAGATGTGGCTTCCTTGGCAGAAGAGTTGTGTACCCAGTTAGATGATGTAGGTCGTTACCGTGGTCTTGTTAACTTTAGAAAGCGTAGAGAACAAGACCGAGACGCAACGATCACGTTGACTTCAAGCCTAGTTCACCTGTTCTCAAACGATTATATGACCGCTCGCATTGGGCGTAATCTTGGGTTAGCCGTAATAGATAACCTTCCACCACTTAAAGGTCCACTTTTGCGTCATACGCTTGGCCTAGTAGAAAGATAAGGTAATAAATAATGATGCAAAGTGTTGATATCGCGATTGTTGGTGGTGGCATGGTTGGCCTAGCGCTTGCTGCTGCCCTAAAAGACAGTGACCTAAGAATCGCTGTCATTGAAGGCAGAGCGCCTAGTGAAGGGCTGAGTGAGCTGCCTGATGTGCGTGTATCCGCGTTGAGTCGTTCTAGTGAAGTGATTCTTCGTAACCTAGGTGCATGGCAAGGTATCGAACAAAGACGCGCTGCACCGTATCAAGCGATGGAAGTGTGGGAACAAGACAGTTTCGCTCGTATTGAGTTTGACTCGACACGCTTGGCTCAGCCTAATCTTGGTCATATCGTTGAAAACCGTGTGATTCAATTAGCGCTGCTTGATCAGGTTAAGAAACAAGACAACGTCAGCCTGTATATGCCCGCAACGTGTAAAACGATGGCGATTGGTGAAAGTGAAGCTTGGTTAACATTGGACAATGGTCAAGCACTGACAGCTAAGTTAGTTGTTGGAGCAGACGGCGCAAACTCTTGGGTTCGTAAGCAGCAAGATATCCCATTAACACATTGGGATTACGGACACAGTGCGATTGTCGCGAACATCAAAACCACAGAGCCGCACCACAGCGTTGCTCGTCAAATCTTCACGCCTCAAGGCCCATTGGCATTCCTACCAATGCAACCAAGCAACATGAGCTCGATTGTTTGGTCTACGGAACCAAATCGTGCCGAGAACCTCGTATCAATGTCGGATGCTGAATTCAACAAGCAGTTAACAGCTGAGTTCGATGCAAAGCTGGGCTTATGTGAAGTGGTTGGTGACCGTTTTGCCTTCCCACTGCGCATGCGTTATGCGCGTGACTTTGCGGTAGAGCGTGTGGCTTTGGTTGGTGATGCTGCTCATACCATTCACCCATTAGCAGGGCAGGGCGTGAACCTTGGCCTATTAGACGCAGCAAGCCTAGCGCAAGAGCTGTTAAAGCTATGGTCTGCGGGTGAAGACATTGGCACCAAGCGTAATCTTCGCGGCTACGAGCGCTGGAGAAAAGCAGAGGCGGCGAAAATGATTGCTTCAATGCAGGGCTTTAAAGATCTGTTTGAAGGCGATAACCCAGCTAAGAAGCTGATTCGTGGCATTGGTATGAAGCTTGCGGGCCAATTACCGGGTGCGAAAGATGAGATCATGAAGCGCGCACTGGGTTTGTCTGGCAATCTTCCTGACTTAGCTAAGCGTCCAGTGACTCATCGATAATGACATAGTGTTCTGGTGGTATATCGAATCATCATTGATACGAAAATTGGTACGAAAAAAGGGTTGGCATAATGCCAACCCTTTTTGTTTTTAATTCTGTAGATAATCAGGTCATGCGTACGCGCAGCGCAGTTTCATGATTTCACTATTTATTTCTTTCACTGTTTGAAAGTGACGTTTTTCTGCTCGGTCTGGTAGCACTAGCTTACCGTTATCAAACTCAAATTTTCCTACGCCGTAAATGTAGATTCGTCCTTTGAAAAGTCGACTTACATGTTTAGCAATCATACTCGGTGTATAGCGCTTAAACAGTCTCATTCTTAATTATCCTTATATTTACCTAGCCTGCATATTATAGAAAAACTCCGAGATAATAATTGTGATAAGCATGGAGTTATATGCAGTAGCGTTGACGTTAATTAGATATTTGTGCTGTTCTAAGCACTTTCTTCAGTAAATATCTATTTTTACGTGAGCTCCTCCCCAAAATAATACTGAGTAGTGAACTGCCGTGAACTTTTCTGTTCAGTATTAAGCAGTGATAATGTTACAAGTATAAGAATAGGCGGGATTTTTTTGTTTGTGTAATCAAATTGTAAATTTCGGACAAAAAAAAGCCCGTCTAAAACGGGCGAATAGTCACAGATGCATTACACAAAAGTGGATACTGATGTTACTCAGTGGATTCACTTGCACTGATTTGCTTAATAGCTAGTCAGTAAATTTACAATAACGCAAATTTAACTTCGTGACTACTTATGCTTTTATTTTGAGTAACTATTTATTAATGGTGTGTTCTTCTTATGACGAGGTTCACACTAAAAATGTACTCAATGAAATATTAAAATGAAGTTTGCGAAGCATGATCTAAACGATCATCGACTGATGTCCGCGACGGTCGGTGCACATAGCGCCATAAGATCATTGAGATCCAGCGCAACGCCAGCCATTCGGTCGCCGGAGCTAATGGTTACGGTCGAGTTGTTTTGAATGGAAGGATCAAAAATGATCGGCATGTGTCTCTTGAGAGCGAGCGGACCAACACAACCCACTTTAAAACCGGTGATCGCTTCAACATCAGCGAGCGACACGCAGGTCATTCGACGGCAATTCAGTACCGAGCGTACTTTCTTGGGGTCGACAGAGCGATCGCCAGCAGTACAGGCTAACGCATACTGGTTGCCCATATCCTTGAGCAGGATGCACTTCACCATTTGAGAGGCGTCGATGCCTCGCTCTTGTGCAGTTTCTTCAATGCTGGTGGTTGGCTTGCTTTGCATCAGCAGGCGATAATTCACCTGCTGTTGATCCAGCCATTGTGTAATCTGCGTTTCCACGTGGTTACTCGTCGTCAAGGCTGTACGGCAGTGGCAGGATATTCCATGTTTGATCAGGCTGCGCGGTCAGTCGCAGCTGAACATCGTCATCAAGGTTGTTTGGCAGTACCATCAAACCAATCGCTCGGTTATCAGCAAATTGATAGACGTTTAATAGTCGGCCTGCGCCACGCCAGTTCTCACCCACACTACGTTCCAGTTCAATAGGGTTTTCTAACGACAGCACGTCCGCAGTTGTGCCCGACACAATGCGCATCTCACGCTTGTTCATGCCACGGTACTTAGCACGAGCAACCGTTTCTTGACCTGTGTAACAGCCTTTTGAAAAGCTGATACCGCCAATCGCTTGCAGGTTAAGCGCTTGAGGGATGTGCTCGTTTTGCTCTGCTTTCGATAGGTTAGGCTGAGCATCAAGAATTTCATGATATTGCCAAAGTGTTTCTGATACTTTCTCCGCAGCGCTGTTTGATACCAAGGCTTCAGCGGCTTCTTCTGTCACAAGTAGAGCCCAGCGATTGTCTGAGACTTTAACCGCTGTGCCACCAGAGATAGCACGCACGTTACCTTGGCCTTCTGAAATTGAATCAATATATTGATCCGCAGACGCGCCCATCACACCGATAACAACATCTGTCGTTTGCTCGATATCAACCTTAGAGAACACGGCGTATTTTTTGATTTCGACCAGCTCTACTTCAATCGCAGATTTAGGCTGCATGAGTGCGTAACCGCCATTGTGATGGAACAGGCGGAAGATGCTCCATACCTTTCCTTTTGCATCACAGTGCGCGCCTAACGTGGATTCATCATTAGGAAGAGTGACGACATCGCACGTTACTTGACCCTGTAGGTACGACTTTTTGTCATCGCCTATCATGGTGATTGCGCTCCAGTCTGACACGTGTGTCATCATCAGTTCTGGAAGCGATTCATTTTGCGTATGAGCGAGTGGCTGAAATGTGTTTTTCCAATCCATTTTATCTTTCCTAAGAATTTTATTTGGCTCTATGTTAATCCGGTTCTGTTTCTTTGTCAGCCTAGGTTTTTTTGTGAGCTTAGATAGGGACTGTGACTCACATAGTAGTTACAGGGCGTATGACTTGTTACACTCCGAGAAAGAAAAATTATAGGTGAGGATAGCCAATGTACACTGCAGAGCAGAAAGCACGAATTAAATGGGGTTGCCGTCGCGGCATGTTAGAACTTGATGTAGTCATCATGCCATTTTTCGAAGAGTGTTTTGATTCATTGCAAGAGCAGGAACAGCGCGAGTTTGTTTCTCTATTAGAGTGTGATGACCCAGATTTGTTTACTTGGGTGATGGGACACGGACGCAGTGAAAACCTAGGCCATGCATCAATGGTTGATAAAATTGTCGCACACAACCTCAGCAAGGTTCGTTAAGCTCCAGCTTAACCCTTCATATTCCGCATTATTTGCAAAAGGCACTATTTTTGGGTGCCTTTTGTTTTTCATCGTCCTGTCTTCTATTCCACTTGCCGCCAGCCTTTATTGCTTAGCTTTAATGATCCGCTTGTTCAGAAACAATCATGTGATTCTAAATAGTGTCTATGGGCGTTTTGATTACAGAGAGGATGGTGATATTCGACTCAATGACCGAACTTACCGACTCAAGTCCGTTGATAAGATCTGGGCGCAGTTCTTCGTTAAATTGCAGTTTGAATGTGGGCACTCGGTACTGCTTTGGCGGGACAGCTGTTGCGAGCGAGAATATCGCCATTTTCTGGCGAACTTACAACGAGCGCGCTAGAGAAGCCAAACTATTCGATGAAAGAAAGTATTAGATAAAAGAAAGCGTTAGACAAAAGAAAAGGGAGCACTCGGCTCCCTTTCGTTTAATCATTTTCCGCTGACGGCTAATTCGCTAAGCACGTTTAACCAATTATTATGATTGGCGTTTCTCTGGCGTCAGAATCGTTGGGCCACTGTCTTCTGCAAGTTCAGGGTAATCCAACGTGTAGTGGAGGCCGCGGCTCTCTTTACGTTGCATTGCACAACGAACCATTAGCTCTGCCACTTGTAGCAAGTTACGCAGTTCTAATAGGTTATTCGAAACCTTGAAGTAGCTGTAGTACTCATGAGTTTCTTGTTGCAGCATCTGAATGCGACGCAATGCTCGCTCTAGTCGTTTATCCGTTCGAACAATGCCCATGTAATCCCACATGAATAGGCGCAGTTCGTGCCAGTTGTGTTGAATGATAACTTCTTCATCACTGTTGGTGACTTGGCTTTCATCCCATGCTGGCAGTTCAGCGCACAGTTGAGATTGGTCGATGTTCTCAACGATATCTTTTGCTGCTGCCCATGCGTAAACCACACACTCAAGCAGTGAGTTAGAAGCCATTCGGTTTGCACCGTGTAAGCCGGTGTAGCTCACTTCGCCAATCGCATACAAGTTCGTTAGGTCGGTTTGACCCTGCTTATTCACCATGACACCACCACACGTGTAGTGAGCGGCTGGTACGATAGGGATCGGCTCTTTGGTCATGTCGATGCCCAAGTCCATCAAGCGAGTATGGATCATCGGGAAGTGCGATGTGATGAATTCTTCAGGCTTGTGGCTGATATCAACATACATACAGTCGGCACCTAAGCGCTTCATTTCGAAGTCAATTGCACGAGCAACCACATCACGTGGCGCCAGTTCACCGCGCTCATCGAAGTCCTTCATAAAGCGAGAACCATCTGGACGACGCAAGTAAGCACCTTCACCACGCAGTGCTTCCGTTAGTAGGAAGTTACGCGCTTCTGGGTGGAATAAACAAGTTGGGTGGAACTGGTTGAACTCAAGGTTTGCCACACGACAACCCGCACGCCAAGCGATAGCAATACCATCACCTGAAGAAACATCTGGGTTAGAGGTGTATTGGTAAACCTTTGAAGCGCCGCCTGTTGCTAATACAACAAACTTAGCGCGCACGGTTTCAACATGTTCTTGGTTACGGTTCCAAATGTAGGCACCGATCACCTTGTCTTTTGAACCACCAATCTTATCTTCCGTGATCAAATCCAGCGCATTGTGGCGCTCGAAGATCTCGATATTTGGGTGGTTGTTGACGTTATCTTGTAGTGAGGTTTGCATCGCCATGCCAGTTGCATCGGCAGCGTGCAGAATTCTGCGGTGACTGTGGCCACCCTCACGAGTGAGGTGATATTTTGGTTGGCCTTCTGTGCTGTTCTCATCTTTATCAAATGGAACACCACCATCAATCAGCCATTGCACACACTCTTTCGCATTTTCAGCAATGAATTGAACTGTATCTTCTTCGCATAACCCAGCCCCAGCGATTTGAGTATCCTCTACATGAGACTCAATACTGTCCGACTCATCGAACACCGCGGCGATACCACCTTGTGCGTAATACGTCGATCCTTCGCTGCGTGGTCCTTTGCTTAATACAATTACTTTTGCATGTTCTGCTACGCGTAAGGCTAATGACAAGCCTGCCGCACCACTTCCTACCACTAATACATCACACTGATGTTCACGGTTTGCGTTCATAAAACTTATTAAATCCCGGGCTATAGTCGAGTTGTCCACTCTCAATTGACTTTGTCTTGTTTTAGGAGTTTGGCTAAGACTGTTATAATCTCTCCAGAGTCATCCTTAAACGCTATGCAAAATCAATATATAGACAGCTATCTAGAAATATTTAATTGCTCAATACCATTGCTTTTGCTCAAGTTTCCCCAAATTGATAGGGATAGCTATTTTTATTACATCACATTGTGAAACAATAATGGCAAATAATTTTAAGAAAGTTGGAACTTTCGGTATTTGGCTCAGTCACAATAGTGCTCTTGTAGACGGTGGTGTCAATACTACATTTCGCATAATTAGTCCCCATATCTGTGAAGGTGAGGGTTATAACAATAGGAGTACCCGCTCGAATGAACGAGCAGCTAACCGATCAAGTGTTGATTGAGCGAGTTCAGAGTGGAGATAAGCAGGCATTTAACTTACTAGTGGTTAAGTATCAAAACAAAGTTTGTAATCTTATCTCTCGATACGTGAATAATTCCGGTGATGTACCTGATGTAGCACAAGAAGCTTTTATTAAAGCTTACCGCGCGATACCTAACTTTCGTGGCGAGAGTGCCTTCTATACATGGTTATACCGAATTGCCGTGAACACCGCTAAAAATCATATCGTTGCCCAAAGCCGTAGGCCGCCAGCAACCGATGTAGATGCAGAAGATGCAGAATATTACGAAACAGGCAGCGCGTTAAAAGAAATATCGAACCCTGAGAACTTAACGCTGTCTAAAGAATTGAAACAAGTTGTTTTTGGAGCGATTGAAGCGCTACCAGAAGACTTAAAAACTGCAATGACGTTGCGAGAGCTCGAAGGTTTGAGCTACGAAGAGATTGCAGAAGTAATGGATTGCCCTGTAGGAACCGTACGTTCGCGTATTTTCCGAGCTCGTGAAGCGGTGGAAAAGAAAATCAAACCTCTTTTGCAACGCTAGAACTTGTAATAATTATGGTGAAAATAATGGCTGATAAAGAAAAGCTTTCGGCACTCATGGATGGTGAAACGATCGATAAAGCTCTCATTGTAGATCTAGAATCTGATCAAGAAAGCATAGATACTTGGCAGAGTTACCATTTAATTGGTGATGTTATGCGTGGGGATTCGCCAGAAACTCCAGAGTGGAACATTGCTAATAGTGTAGCGGCAGCGCTTGAGAACGAGCCTGCACATGGTTCAATGTCGAACCTGCACCAAGTGAATGTTGAACCTACTGTTGCTCCAATTGAAGAGCAACCTAAACCTCAGCAAGCGAAGCGTCAGCTTCCGGCGTGGTTACAACAGTTTGGACAAGTTGCCGTGGCAGCGTGTGTTTCATTAGCCGTTGTATTAGGTGTTCAACAATATGGTGGTAGCGACCCTGCAGCACCAGAGCAGTTGCCTGTACTCCAGACGATTCCATTTGCCGGTTCTGCGGAACCAGTAAGTTTAACGCGTGACTCTGTTGAGAAACCAGCATCTGAAGCTAACTTGCAAGAGCAGCGCAAACGCGTTCATGCATTGTTAGAAGATTATGAGCTGCAGCTAAGATTAAACAGTGATGCATCGCCAATGCAAGATGCACATCTAGAATCGGACATTGAATGAAGAAAATCCTGGTCAGTGCACTGACACTGTTCAGCTTGATGTCTCCAACAGCCTTTGCAGAGGAAACCACTGCAAAGGCCTTGTTGCATCAAATGAACGAGGCCAGTCAGCATCTAAATTACGAACTCTCCTACATTTTGATAAAGAAGAGCAGTATTGAGCCTCTTGTTTATCGCCATGCGGTTAACGACGACCAACAACTTGCACACCTTGTTTATCTAAGCGGCCCTGTTCGTGAAGTCATTCGACGTGGCAACGAAGTTAGCTACATCGAGCCGGGTACAGAGCCATTTACGATTCAGTCAGGCAGCATGGTTGCGCCTGTTATTCCGATGATTAATCGAGATATCGAATCTCTGAATCAGTACTACGACTTTGTGAAAGTTGGTCGCTCTCGTGAAGCAGGTAGCACCACTCAAGTGCTGCGTGTCGTGCCGAAAGATGGCCTTCGCTACTCTTACGTGGTTTGGGTAGACGAAAAAACGAATCTTCCTTTGCGTGCCGACCTTTTGGATCGTGATGGCGAAGTGCTTGAACAGTACCGCACTATCTCTTACGTGGTGAACGATAAGATTGCTGAGGCTATGGGTGGCTTGAGCCAAGCTCAATTGCCGAAAGTTTTATCATTACCGGAAGGCTTAGTGAGTGAAACTAACTGGCAAGCGTCGTGGATTCCTGAAGGGTTTAAATCAAAAGAGCTTAGCCGCTATCAAATGGCTGCGACCGATAAAATGGTTGAAAGTCAGCTTTTCAGTGATGGACTGTTTAACTTTTCGGTTTATATCGCGGAAAAAGATGAGCATTCATTGAAAGGGCAGCTGGTGCGTCAAGGGCGTAGAACCTTGCACAGCTTAGTGATTGGCGATAAAGAGATCTCTGTGGTTGGTGACATTCCGCCGGCAACTGCAAAACGTATTGCTCAGTCAGTTACATTTAATAAATCGGTACAAGCGCAATGATGACCGCGCTGGCGACCGTTAGCTCGGTTGAACAAAAAGGTAAGCAATACTTTGTTCAATTGAGCTGCGAACAACAAACCAGTTGTAGCAGCTGTTCTTCTCAAAAAAACTGCGGTACGGGTATTGTGACCAAGGCTGTTGGCAATAAATCTTTGTTTTGGCAGCTTAAAACCAAAAGCTTAGTCAAAGCTGGACAAATCGTAGAAATTGGCTTTCCAGAAAAAAGCCTACTTCAGTCGGCGGCGATTGTTTATCTCATCCCACTTTTCATGTTGATGATTGGTGCTGGTTTTGGGCAACTCTTGTTACAACCCTTACTCCAGGGGGGCGAGGGCATTGTTATCTTAAGTGCAGCACTGTTTACTGCTGGTGGGATTGCCTTAGCGAAGCGGTTAGCCAAACCCATGGAAGACAAATCCAAGCAAGAAGTCGTCTTGATTCGAATCCTAGGTGAGTCTCTCGTCTAATTTATGATGCTTCTTGCCCTTAAATTGGGTAGAATCTGCCAACTTGATTGAAATGCCGCCACCAATGCTGACTGTAGATTGGGCGCGTCGCGGCTTTCTTATTATCCCTATTCAAAGAGTTTAGTCACACCAAGCCTATGAAGCACATTCGTAATTTTTCGATTATCGCCCACATCGACCACGGTAAGTCGACCCTTTCTGACCGCTTAATCCAAGTTTGTGGAGGATTAAGTGAACGTGAGATGGCAGCTCAAGTCCTCGATTCTATGGATATAGAACGCGAGCGTGGTATTACAATTAAAGCGCAGAGTGTGACTTTAGATTACAAAGCTAAAGATGGTGAAACTTACCAACTTAACTTTATCGACACTCCTGGACACGTAGACTTCTCTTACGAAGTATCTCGTTCTCTAGCGGCTTGTGAAGGCGCACTACTTGTAGTGGATGCTGGCCAAGGTGTTGAAGCACAAACTCTAGCAAACTGTTACACAGCAATCGAAATGGAACTGGAAGTAGTGCCAATCTTGAACAAGATTGACCTACCAGCTGCTGAACCAGAACGTGTTGCTGAAGAAATCGAAGAGATCGTTGGCATCGATGCGATGGAAGCGACTCGCTGTTCTGCGAAAACAGGTTTGGGTGTTGATGATGTTCTAGAAAACATCGTGACGGCAATCCCGCCACCGGAAGGTGATCCTGAAGCGCCTCTACAAGCGTTGATCATTGACTCTTGGTTCGATAACTACCTTGGCGTAGTTTCTTTGGTTCGTATCAAAAACGGTAAGCTGAAGAAGAACGATAAGATCAAAGTAATGTCGACAGACCAAGTATGGGGTGTTGACCGTCTAGGTATCTTCACGCCTAAGCAAATCGATACTACAGAGCTAAATACTGGCGAAGTAGGTTGGGTTGTTTGTGGTATTAAAGACATCCTAGGTGCACCGGTTGGTGATACGTTGACGCTTGCAAAAGGCGGCAGCACTGAACGTCTACCTGGTTTCCAAAAAGTGAAGCCTCAGGTATACGCTGGTCTATTCCCTGTATCATCTGATGACTACGAAAACTTCCGTGACGCGTTAGGCAAATTAAGCCTGAACGATGCATCACTGTTCTTTGAACCAGAAAGTTCAGCAGCACTTGGTTTTGGTTTCCGTTGTGGCTTCTTAGGAATGCTTCACATGGAGATCATCCAAGAGCGTCTAGAGCGTGAATACGACCTAGACCTAATCACAACTGCTCCAACAGTAGTGTATGAAGTTGTAAAAACAGATAAAACGGTTCTTTACGTTGATAGCCCGGCTAAACTGCCAGCGGTTAATGACCTAGAAGAAATTCGTGAGCCAATTGCACGCTGTAATATTCTGGTACCTTCGGATTACCTAGGTAACGTAATCACACTGTGTGTTGAGAAGCGTGGCGTACAAGTAGACATGGTCTACCACGGTAACCAAGTTGCTGTGACGTACGATCTTCCTATGGCAGAAGTAGTTCTAGACTTCTTCGACCGTCTGAAGTCAACGTCTCGCGGCTATGCATCATTGGATTACAACTTCCAACGTTACGAGCCATCAAACATGGTACGTGTAGACGTACTGCTGAATGGCGAAACAGTTGATGCACTAGCTATCATTACGCACAAAGATATTGCTCAGTCTCGTGGTCGTCTACTGGTAGAGAAGATGAAAGAATTCATCCCTCGTCAGATGTTCGATATCGCGATTCAAGCAGCGATTGGTAACCACATCATTGCTCGTTCTACAGTGAAACAACTGCGTAAGAACGTAATCGCAAAATGTTACGGTGGTGATATCAGTCGTAAGAAGAAACTTCTTAAGAAACAAAAAGAAGGTAAGAAGCGTATGAAGCAGATCGGTAACGTTGAACTGCCTCAAGAAGCTTTCCTTGCAATCCTTCATGTTGGCAAAGACTAGGTATCAATCGCACTAACTATCTGCTGAACATTACTGGTTAAAATCGTTTATTTCTTTGTTGCAAAGATTGCAATTAGGCCCACTAGTCACTGCACTTTGCGCCTCGAACTAAACGATTTTTCCTTCGTAATCTTCCCAGTATTTAGTCAGCATGATTGATACAAATTAGAAATATTAAGCAGAGTGAAAGAGTTATGCTCTTTCACTTTCGTTATTTTTAAAGAAATGAAATTTAAGGGATATCAATGGCTAATACATTTTCGCTTATCTTAGTGATCGTAACTCTAGTGACCGGCATTGTATGGGCGTTGGAAAAGTTTGTGTGGGCGAAGAAGCGCCAGCAAAAGCTTGCTGACGTTGAAGCACAATCGAATGGCCTAGACGCTGAAACTAGCGCAAAAGTTACGGCTCAACCTTGGTGGGTTGAGAACAGTGTGTCCATTTTCCCGGTAATTGCATTTGTTTTGGTTCTGCGTTCATTTATTTATGAACCGTTTCAAATCCCTTCTGGCTCGATGATGCCAACGCTTTTGGTTGGTGACTTCATCTTGGTAGAGAAGTACGCGTACGGTCTAAAAGACCCAGTATGGCGCACTCAACTGGTAGAAACGGGCAAGCCAGAGCGTGGTGATTCAATCGTATTTAAGTACCCACCTCAGCCTAACATCGACTACATCAAGCGTGTTGTTGGTATGCCAGGTGACACCATTCGCTACAGCAGTCGTAAAGAGATCTGCATTCAGGCGAAGGGTACAAGTAGCTGTGAACCAGTGAAACTAAGTAATGTTGAAGAGAGCCAATTTATTCAAGATGGTGTGCCTCTGATTCAGCTGAACGAACAGCTTGGAGACGTAGAACACCAGATTTTAGTTAACCCATTGCGCCGCGATCGTGTACAAGCATATCAGCCTCGCAATGGTGTTAACGAATGGGTCGTTCCAGAAGGCCAGTACTTTGTGATGGGTGATAACCGTGACAACAGTGCCGATAGCCGTTACTGGGGCTTTGTCCCTGAAGCAAACCTTGTTGGTAAGGCCGTTGCTATTTGGATCAGCTTCGAATTCGAACGCGGTTCAGACAGTGTACTTCCAACATGGATTCCTACTGGTGTGCGTTTTAATCGCATCGGTGGGATTCATTAATCGATCACATAACACATCGAGAGAGCATGAATTCTCCAATTGATAAACTAGAGAGAAAGATTGGCTATCAGTTTAATGATGCCGATCTTATCCACTTGGCGCTGACTCACCGCAGCGCCGCAGGTAAACATAACGAACGTCTTGAGTTTCTGGGCGATTCAATTTTAAGTTTTGTTATCGCTGATGATCTTTACCACCGTTTTCCTAAGGTAAACGAAGGTGATATGAGCCGCATGCGCGCAACATTAGTACGTGGTCATACATTGGCAGAACTAGGTCGTGAATTCGAACTAGGAGATTACTTAAAATTAGGTCCAGGTGAGTTGAAGAGTGGCGGTTTCCGTCGTGATTCTATTCTAGCGGATGCGGTTGAAGCGGTCATCGGCGCTGTCTATTTAGATAGTGATACCGAGACGGTTCGCGGCATTATTTTAAGCTGGTACCAATCTCGCCTAGATGCTATTCAGCCTGGAGTATCTCAAAAAGATCCGAAAACTCGCCTACAAGAGTTTTTGCAAGGTCGAAGAAATCCTCTACCTGTCTACACAGTGACTAATATTAAAGGTGAAGCACACAACCAAGAGTTTACGGTTGAGTGTGAAGTGGCAGGTGTGGATAAACCTGTTATCGGTAAAGGCACTAGCCGCCGCAAGGCAGAACAAGCGGCTGCTGAAACAGCATTAGAGCAACTAAGCAATGTCTGATAACAACCAAGATTTCGATATCGATGCATTCTTTTCATCTGATAGCAAAAAAACAGGCCTACCGGAAAACCAACACTGTGGCTTCATCGCTATTGTCGGTCGCCCAAATGTAGGTAAGTCGACGCTTCTGAACCATATTCTGGGTCAGAAGATTTCTATTACATCACGTAAACCACAGACGACACGTCACCGTATTATGGGTGTTGAAACTGAGGGTGATTACCAAGCGATCTTTGTTGATACTCCTGGACTTCATATTGAAGAAAAGCGTGCCATCAACCGCTTGATGAACCGTGCGGCGAACAGCTCATTGAGTGATGTAAACCTAGTATTCTTCCTTGTCGATGGTACTCACTGGACTGACGACGATGAGATGGTTCTGAACAAACTGAAGAAGACTGACTTCCCAGTTGTACTTTGCATCAACAAAGTAGATAACGTTCAAGACCGTACTAACGTGATGCAGCACATGATGGAAGTCTCTAAGAAGATGGACTTCATTGATGTAGTGCCAATCTCAGCGAAGCAAGGTAAAAATATTGATGTACTGCGTAAGCACGTACGTGAACATTTACCTAAAGCGACACACCACTTCCCTGAAGAATACGTGACTGATCGCTCGCAACGTTTTATGGCCTCTGAAATTATCCGTGAAAAGCTGATGCGCTTTACGGGTGACGAGCTACCTTACTCGGTAACGGTTGAAATCGAACGTTTCGATTACAACCCAGATAACGATGGCTTCCACATCAATGCACTGATTCTTGTTGAGCGTACAGGCCAGAAGAAAATGGTGATTGGTAAAGCGGGCGAGAAGATCAAAACGATTGGTCGTGAAGCGCGTATCGATATGGAAGAGCTATTCGGCCGTAAGGTTTACCTAGAGACTTGGGTCAAGGTTAAATCTGGCTGGGCTGATGATGAGCGTGCACTTCGCTCGTTAGGCTACATCGACGATCTATAATATATTGAACGTCACTTTCTGATAGTAAGAATTAAGAAGTAAGAAAGTTGAACTGAAGATAAATCCAAGAGAGAGTGCGAACTCTCTCTTTTTGTATCTGTAATAAGGGTAAGTGATTGAGCGAAGGGTTACAGCGATGCTTTGTGTTGCACCGTCGACCATACAGTGAGTCGAGCCTGATCTTGGACGTCTTCAGCGAAGAGTTCGGTCGGGTGACGTTGATGTCTAAAGGCGCTCGCAGCAAGCGTTCCAATTTGAAAGGTGCATTACAACCTTTTACGCCGCTATTGCTTAAGTGGTCTGGTAATGGTTCGATGAAAACCTTACGCCAAGCTGAACCCATCAGCTTGGGGCTCCCTCTCGCCGGTATTAATCTGTATTCAGGCATGTACGTGAACGAGCTTATCGGTCGGGTATTGATGGCGGAAGTACCGATGCCTGCACTTTTTCACGACTATCTTCATGCTTTAACAGAGCTGGCGCATAATGATAATCCTGAGCCAGCACTGCGTCGCTTTGAGCTGGCTCTATTATCTGCTATGGGTTACGGCGTCGACTTTTTACACTGCGCGGGCACTGGCGAAGCGATTGATCCGAGCATGACTTATCGCTATCGAGAGCAGAAAGGTTTCATCGCTTCAGTACGTCGAGATAACCTGACTTTTATGGGCGATGAACTTATTGCAATCAGCGAACGTAGGTTTATCACTAAAGAGCAGTTAAAAGCGGCAAAACGCTTTACACGCATAGCCTTAAAGCCGTATCTTGGCGGCAAACCATTAAAAAGTAGAGAGCTATTTATGCCAACAATAGCCCTCTCCAGAGCACGGAGTATTGGAAAATGAGCTCAATCCTTTTAGGCGTTAATATCGACCATATTGCAACACTACGTAATGCACGTGGTACTAAATACCCAGATCCAGTACACGCAGCTGAAATCGCTGAACGTGCTGGTGCAGATGGCATTACTATTCACCTGCGTGAAGACCGTCGTCACATCGTTGATCGCGATGTGCGTATTCTGGCTGAAACACTTCAAACTCGCATGAACTTGGAGATGGCCGTAACGGACGAGATGGTTCAAATTGCACTCGATACTAATCCTGAGTTTGTTTGTCTGGTTCCTGAAAAACGTGAAGAGCTAACCACTGAAGGTGGCTTGGACGTGGTTGGTCAACTAGAGAAGATCAAAGCGGCGACACAAAAACTGTCTGCAGCAGGTATCAAGGTATCTCTGTTTATCGATGCTGACCGTGAGCAAATCGATGCTGCAAAAGCGTGTGGCGCACCGTTCATTGAACTGCACACGGGTCACTATGCTGATGCTAAGACAGAAGAAGATCAACAAGACGAGCTTAAGAAGATCGCAGCAGGCGCAAGCTATGCAGATGACTTAGGTATCACAGTCAATGCGGGTCATGGTCTGACTTACCACAACGTAGCCCCAATTGCGGCTCTTCCTGAGATCTACGAGCTGAACATCGGTCACTCGATCATGGGACGTGCAGTGTTTGATGGTTTGAACAAAGCCGTTGCAGACATGAAAACCGTGATGGAAACAGCACGCAACAACGCTTAATTTTCTAAACAGTAAGCGTTAAGTCGTAAGCGACGAATTAGTAGAGTTAATAGATAGAAGTTTGTTAGTAGGGTAAGCATGGCTGTTGTTGGATTGGGTACAGATATCGCAGAAATTGAACGTGTTGAAAAGGCATTGTCACGAAGTGGTGACGCTTTTGCTCAGCGTATTTTGACTGATTCTGAATTTGAAGTATTCCAGCAACTCAAGCAAAAAGGGCGTTACCTTGCAAAACGTTTTGCTGCCAAAGAAGCGGCATCTAAGGCGTTAGGTACGGGTATCGCGCTGGGTGTGACCTTCCACGACTTTGAGATTTCAAATGATGAGCATGGCAAGCCAGTTCTGAGCTTGCATAAAAAAGCGCGTGAAATCGCAGAGGCGAATGGCACAACATCGATTCATCTGACTATCTCGGATGAGCGTCACTACGCTGTGGCAACGGTGTTACTCGAATCGTAAACAGATTATCGCGACTTTATATCTAGTGCTCTTGGCTCTAGACAGAAAAAAGCAGAGCTCATGAGCTCTGCTTTTTTATTGGCGGGTAAACCCTCTAAAGAATACTAGTGAGTAACAAGTACCCGCTAGGCCTTCGCCTGTTTCAAGTAGTGAATCGCGGTTGCTTGAACCTTATCTAATTCATCCTGAAGCTCGAAAAGCTCAGGTTCAATGTCTTCAACAGAAGTACCTGAACGCAGCTCTTTCTCTATTGTCGCACATACCGATTTTAGCCTTGGTACGCCGCTGTACGAGCTGCTGCCATGCATCTTGTGAATGATGTGTATCAGCTCTTCAACTGGATAGTCACTGTCTTCTATCGCTTTGTCTGCTGCCTCATACACCTCTGGAATAAAGTCGACGAGCATTTGCAGCATATCGCGTGCGAGGTCTTCTTTATTGGCGGCTTGTTTCATCGCAGCTTGCCAATCAATGATGATGTTTGTGTGCACGCTGGCTTCAGTTTCTGACACCGGACCGTTGTCGACTTCAGCAGAGACCGCTGGGTGGTCTGGATCTATTTTTTCGATGAGCTCAACCTCAGAGGTCGAGCTCCAATGAATCAGAACCTGCTGTAAAACATGCTCTTCAATAGGTTTGGTTAGGTAGTCATCCATGCCCGCTTCAAGCAGTCGATCTCGTTCGCCAATCATTGCATGTGCGGTCACGGCAATTACAGGTGTATTCGCATTGTTCGCCAGTTTTTTGATGTTCTGACAAGCGGTTACACCGTCCATCTGTGGCATTTGAATATCCATGAAGATGATATCAAATGGCGTCTCTGTCGCTTTGTCTATAGCCTGCTGACCACTGGTACAACTGATGACGGTTTCTACACGCTCTTTAAGCAGCGCGGTAATCAACTTAAGGTTGGCTGGGTTGTCGTCTACTGCCATCACAGTAAGCGGTAACTTCTCTTCAGAATGCGTTTCAATCGCTGGTGCAATCAAGGTAGGTGCCTGATTCGATACCAGAGTTTGCAGCAACTTCTTACGAGAAAGAGGCTTAGTGATGCACTGAACATCGACCTCTTTCATTAGTTGCTCACCCAACGCTAGCTCGGTACTTGGTGTACCAATAATCACGTTTTGAGCAATCTTCTTCGCACCGATCGCCCAACCACTCACAGTATCAAATTGATACTCTTGGTTGGCGGCTAGGTTAAGCAGAACGTAGTCATACGAGGTCGTCTCATCTGGCATCACCGAACGATACGTTACCACTAAGCCTTCTTGGGTTAGGATTTGCTGAGTAATCGATGCCGCTTGCATGTTTGGCTCGATAAGCAGCAGTTGTTTGTCTTGCAGACACTGCGTCTCAATCAGCTCTGTCATCGGCATATCAGTCGTTGATAGTCTCAAGGTGAACCAGAAGGTAGAGCCTTGGTGAAGACGACTGGTTAGGCTGATCTCTCCGCCCATTTGGCTGACCAGTTTTTGGGTGATAACCAGACCTAAGCCTGTACCGCCGTAACGACGAGAGATACTTGCATCGGCTTGGCTGAAAGCTTGGAAAAGCTGAGCTTGTTGACGCTCAGAAATACCAATACCCGTATCGCGAACCATGAATTGCAGCTCGATGTTGTCTTCACTTTGTGAGCGAAGCTCAACGCTGATATCAATGTTGCCGCGTTCGGTAAACTTGATTGAGTTACCAACAAGGTTGGTTAGGATCTGCTGAATACGCAGTGGATCGCCCACCACACCTGGCGGTACTTTAGGGTCGATCTTCAGTGTCAGTTCTAGGCCTTTCTCATGAGCGTTGGTTGCTTGAAGGTTTACTACCTCTTCAAGGCTGGCTTGGAATTCAAATGGGATGTTCTCTAGGGCTAATTTACCGGCTTCAAGTTTCGAGAAGTCCAAGATATCGTTGATGATGCTAAGCAGGTTGTTTGCCGAGCGTTCAATGGTTTGTAGGTAATCGGTTTGACTGTTCGATAGGTGAGTCTTGAGCATTTGACGAGTAAAGCCAATCACACCGTTCAGCGGCGTTCTCAATTCGTGAGACATATTCGCTAAGAACTCAGACTTAACACGAGCCGCTTCTTGAGCGCGTTTCTTCGCGATGTCTAACTCAACGTTTTGAATCTCTAGCTGTTCAAGAGTTTCACGCAAATCTGATGTGGCCTGGTCGATACTGTGCTGCATCTCGACGTGATACTCTGATAGCGATACCGCCATCGCATTGATGCCGTTTTTCAGCGAGTCTAGCTCACCATGCATCTTACCTTCGATACGCACATCTAGGTGACCTCGACGAATTCGGTCGACCATGTTTTTCATGTGTGTGATCGGTTGAGTGACATCGTGCATTAAGCGGAACGCAAACACGCCCGATAAACCAAGCCCGAGAATCAACACTAAGAATGCAGAGAACACTTCTTGATATTGCTGCAATCGAAGTGATGAAAGATCTAATTCAATCGCAATGTAGCCGATCGCTTGATTAGCTTGAGACTGACCGTTGGCTGAATTGATGTACTGGCCTTCGGCGATGATAGGTGTCCGCAGAGTCAGCGTATTATCGAGAAGGTTCGATGAGCTTAAATGCGGGATCGGTTTATCTTTGGGGTAGGTCAGGCTTTCAAAATCGGGGTGGAAGTTTGAGGTTACAAACAACTCATGACGCTCATCAAACACCGCGATACTGCGCACTAGCTTAGAATTCTTTCGATGCGCATAGCTAATAAGCTGACGAACAGACTCTCGACTTTCGAGCTTCATGCCTGATTCACTCGCAATCGCAAGTGGCTCAATGATGCTAGTACCAGTGTTAACCACTTGACCTTCAAGGTCTTGATAGCGGTTAAATGAGAAAAATGCACTCAATAGCAACCCAATAATCAGGGTTGGAGCTAGAGTTAAGGTAATTACACGGGCTCTTAAGCCATATCTGGTCATGTTCTTTAATTACATCGAGGTCTGGATATGGGAAAATAACGCACACAATGGCGGTTAAGTGAACGGTAAGCTTAATCAAAGCCGTGACGTTCGACAATGATTCCAAGACATAATAGTGAGTCCTGGATACCAATTACTTATTAAAAGATACATTAGGCACAAGCAATGGCACGTTTTTTCCAACCAAAAAAGAAAACTCAACTCGAGACCAAGCATCAATCGGTTTTGGTTGAACGAATGGATCACAATGGCGCTGGCATCGCTTATCAAAAGAATAAACCGGTTTTCATTGATGGCGCATTGCCCGGTGAGCAGGTGGTTATTCAACTTACTGAGAGCAAAAGTAAGTTTTCGCGAGCTAAACTCATCAAGTTATTGAAGCCGAGCGAGCAGCGTTTAAAGCCGTTTTGTAAGCACTTTAATCAGTGTGGTGGCTGTCACCTTCAACACCTAGGTTACTCTTCTCAGGTTGAGCATAAATCGCAATCTCTGACGCACCTGATGAGCCAATACCAAACGGCGAACACTGAAGTTGCACAACCTATTGTCGGTGATGAAACCGGTTATCGACGTCGCGCACGTATCAGCCTATTTGTTGATAAGAAGACACAACAGCTTCAATTCGGTTTCCGTAAGAAGCAGAGTAAGCAGATTGAAAACATCACCGACTGTGCCGTGCTTGATCCTCGCCTTAATGTGTTGCTGCCAAAACTGAAAAATTTACTGAACACTTTCAACAGCCTTACGTCTTTAGGACACGTTGAATTGGTGTTGGGCGATACTGGCCCTGTTATGGTGCTACGTCACCTTAAGCCTTTGGTTGAAAAAGATGAGCAAGCGCTGATTGCGTTAGCAAAAGAAGAAGGCGCTACGCTGTATTCGATGCCTGAAACCGATAAGTTGGTTCGCTTAGTCGGCGATACACCTTCTTACAGCGAAACTGGCGTGACGTTACCGTTTGAGCCAAACCACTTTATCCAAGTAAACCAGAAAGTGAATCAGCAGATGGTGGCTCAAGCGATTGAGTGGCTAGAACCTCAAGCGGATGAGCTAGTGCTCGACCTGTTTTGCGGCTTAGGGAATTTCAGTTTGCCTATCGCGCAACAATCGGCGTTTGTGGTTGGCGTAGAAGGCGTTGATGAAATGGTTCAGCAAGCCACATCTAATGCAGCGTTAAACCAGTTAAGCAATACGGAATTTTACCAAGCTAACCTTGAAGAAGACTTATCTTCACAGCCTTGGGCAAAAGAGAAATTCGATAAAATATTGCTTGACCCGGCACGTGCGGGAGCGAGTGGGATCGTTGATCAAATTTCAGCGTTAGGAGCGAAGCGTGTGGTTTATGTTTCGTGTAATCCTGCTACTCTAGCTAGAGATTCAGAGAGCTTAGAAAAGCAAGGCTACCAATTAGCCAAACTTGGTATGTTGGATATGTTCCCACACACTAGCCATTTAGAATCGATGGCTCTCTTTATCAAGGCTTAAAGGCCCGTAAATAAGGCTTAAAAATGAATGACAAAGGCGCAGGGACACCTGCGCTGATATCAATATGGTCGAACTAACTTGGAACCAGTTAGTCATATTGAATTGGGTATAAAACAGAATAACTAGGAAGGCACGATGGTTGCGGTACGAAGCGCACATTTAAACCCAAGCGAACAGTTTGAGCTAGAAAGTTGGATTGCGTCATTAAAGCAAGACGCAAAAACCTCGAATAAACTGAACAAAGTTTATCGTCACTGTGAAGAGCTATTAAAAGATCACGAGCAAGCATCGCTCTTGCTTTGGCGTGGCCGTGAGATGATCGAAATCTTGGTCACCTTGTCCATGGACCGTGCCACTTTAATTGCTGCACAACTTTTCCCCGTCGTCTCAAGCGGCGTTTTTGAGCGCGAAGCGTTTGAAGAAAGCTACGGTAAAGAAACCGTAAAGTTGATCGATGGCGTTGAAGAAATGGCGGCCTTAGGCCAGTTAAACGTGACCCTTGAAGGCAGTGCAGCCTCGGGTCAAGTCGATAACGTTCGTCGCATGCTATTAGCAATGGTTGATGACTTCCGCTGCGTAGTCATCAAACTCGCTGAACGAATCTGTAACCTTATCGAGGTAAAAAAAGCGCCTGATGCTGTGCGTCGCGCGGCCGCAAAAGAGTGTTCTAACATCTATGCCCCACTGGCAAACCGTTTAGGTATCGGCCAACTTAAGTGGGAAATCGAAGATTACGCATTCCGCTACCAACAACCAGATACCTACAAGCAGATTGCAAAACAGCTGTCTGAGCGTCGTATCGTTCGTGAACAATACATCACAGATTTCGTTGATGATTTAACCGCAGAAATGCAGCGTTCAAACATCAATGCTGAAGTGAGTGGCCGACCAAAACACATCTACAGTATCTGGCGCAAAATGCAGAAGAAAGGCTTAGCCTTCGATGAGCTTTTTGACGTACGAGCAGTACGTATTATCGCTGACCAGCTGCAAGACTGTTACGCCGGCCTTGGGGTGGTACACACTAAATACAAGCACCTCCCGAGCGAATTTGATGACTATGTGGCGAACCCTAAGCCAAATGGTTACCAGTCGATTCATACCGTAGTACTTGGCCCTGAAGGCAAGACCATTGAGATTCAGATCCGTACTAAGCAAATGCACGAAGACTCTGAGCTTGGTGTGGCGGCGCACTGGAAGTACAAAGAAGGAGCTTCAAGCGGCCGTAGTGGCTACGATGAGAAAATCACTTGGTTGCGTAAACTTATCGACTGGCAAGAAGAGATGTCGGACTCTGGCGAGATGCTGGATGAGGTACGTAGCCAAGTCTTCGATGACCGTGTATACGCATTTACTCCACGTGGTGACGTGGTCGACTTACCAATGGGCGCAACCCCGTTGGATTTCGCCTACCACATCCACTCGATGGTCGGACACCGCTGTATCGGTGCCAAAGTAGCGGGGCGTATCGTACCGTTCACTCATAAACTATCGATGGGCGATCAAGTTGAGATCATCACGCAGAAAGAGCCGAACCCATCTCGTGACTGGTTAAATCCAACCACAGGTTTTGTTCATTCTGGTCGAGCTCGAGCGAAAATCAACGCTTGGTTCCGCGCACAAAGCCGTGAGAAAAACCTAGAAGCGGGTCGTGATATCCTGGAAGTTGAGCTAGCGAAAGTAGGCGCAACCCTAAAAGATGCTGATCAATACGCACTAAAACGCTTTAACGTGAATACGCCAGACGAACTCTATGCAGGTATTGGTAGTGGCGACTTGCGTATTAACCAAGTGGTTAATCACATCAATGCGCTAGTGAATAAGCCAACGGCGGAAGAAGAAGACAAGAAAGCGCTAGAGAAACTGCTTGAGTCGGAAAACAAGCCGGCACAACAGAGTCGTCCGAAGAAAGATGCGGTAGTGGTTGAGGGCGTTGATAACCTAATGACGCACCTAGCGCGTTGCTGTCAGCCAATCCCAGGTGATGTGATTAAAGGTTACATCACTCAAGGTCGTGGTATCTCAGTGCACCGCGCTGACTGTGAACAGCTAGGCGAGCTAAGCGTGCATGCGCCAGAACGTATCATTGATACCGTTTGGGGTAATGGCTTTGTCGGTTCATACATCCTAACGCTGCGTGTTGAAGCGCTAGAACGTAATGGCTTGTTGAAAGACATCACCTCACTGTTCTCGAACGAGAAGATCAGTGTGACCACGATGAAGAGCCGCATCGACTACAAGCGTCAGCTATCGGTAATGGATTTCGATTTGGAAGTGACCAATATTGAAATTCTGAGTCGCGTTACCAGCCGAGTAGAACAAATCAAAGATGTTATGTCAGTCAAAAGGTTGGGGTAGGCCAAAATACTATCCACGTCATTCCCTACAGTGAGGGACGAACGTGATAGGGAATCTCGTAAAGCGATTTGAGATCCCCAACTCGCTCATTCTTCGCTCTTGGGGATGACGGAAAGAATAGAAAGGTGAGTGGTTTTGGCTGCTCGCCTTTTTTAGTTTTAGAAGACGTTATAAATTTAAAAATCAAAGACAGTGAATAGGAAGAAAACGATGAATCACCCGATTGAACAACTTGAACAGATTATGACTAAGCTGCGCGATCCAGAAGGTGGCTGTCCTTGGGATTTGAAACAAAATTTTGAAACAATTGTCCCGCATACTATCGAAGAAACCTACGAGGTGGTGGACGCGATTCACAACAAAGATTGGCCGAACCTACAAGAAGAGTTGGGTGACTTGTTGTTTCAGGTGATCTTCTATAGCCAGTTAGCGAAAGAACAGGGGTTGTTTGAGTTCTCTGATGTGGTTGATGGCATTAACGAAAAGCTAACACGCCGTCACCCGCATGTGTTCTCTGATACTGAGTTTGCCAGTGATGAAGAAATCAATGCCAATTGGGAAGCGGAAAAAGCCAAAGAAAAAGCACAAGCAGGCAAAACTCAAGAAAGTATTCTAGACTCAATACCAAACTCTCTACCTGCACTTTCGCGTGCTACAAAAATTCAAAAGCAGGTCGCGAAATATGGCTTTGATTGGGACTCAATTGGCCCAGTCGCCAATAAGGTATTAGAGGAAGTGGACGAGGTGCTAGAAGAAGCACTTCAAGTGACGCCAAACGAAGAATTGGTTGAAGAAGAGCTGGGGGATTTACTGTTCGCGACCGTTAACTTGGTACGACATTTAGGTAAAAACCCAGAATCGGCACTCAATAAAGCCAATCTCAAGTTTTCGCGTCGCTTTAAAGGGGTGGAACAAAAAGTTCGTCAGCAAGGTAAAAATTTGACCGATTTTTCACTACAACAGCTTGATTCCATGTGGGGTGAAGTCAAAGTGGCGGAGAAAAGATAACCAAAGCTTTTATCATGAATTGATTTGAAGCAAAAAATAAAAAATAGCAGTGTGATAGATTTCACGTTGTGGCGATAAGGGGCTTCTGGTATATTTTCATCCCGTCCAGAAGTAGTCCATTTCCCTCATTCAACCAATTTCAGGTTAAACATGACGACAAATTACATTTTTGTTACTGGCGGGGTTGTATCCTCTCTAGGTAAAGGTATTGCTGCAGCATCTCTTGCGGCTATTTTAGAAGCTCGTGGTCTTAAAGTGACTATGATGAAGCTTGACCCTTACATCAACGTTGATCCAGGCACTATGAGCCCGACTCAGCACGGTGAAGTGTTCGTTACGGAAGATGGCGCTGAAACAGACCTTGACCTTGGTCACTATGAGCGATTCATTCGCACCAAGATGACTAAGCGTAACAACTTCACTGCAGGTCGTGTTTACTCAGACGTACTCGCTAAAGAGCGTCGCGGTGATTACCTAGGTGCAACAATTCAGGTTATCCCACACATCACTAACTCTATCAAAGAGCGTGTAATTTCTGGCGCAGCTGGCCACGATATCGCGATCGTTGAAGTTGGTGGTACGGTTGGTGATATCGAATCTCTACCATTCATGGAAGCGATTCGTCAGCTAGCAGTAGAACTAGGCCGTGAACGCGCAATGTTCATGCACCTTACTCTAGTGCCATACCTAGCAGCTGCGGGCGAAGTGAAAACTAAGCCAACGCAACACTCTGTAAAAGAGCTACTGTCTATTGGTATTCAGCCAGACATCCTAGTTTGTCGTTCAGACCGCAACATTCCTTCGAACGAGCGTAAGAAAATTGCTCTGTTCTGTAATGTGCAAGAAAATGCAGTTATTTCTATGCGCGATGTTGACTCTATCTACAAGATCCCTCAGCTTATTAAAGCTCAAGGTACTGATGAACTTGTATGTAAGCGTTTCGGCATCACAGCTCCAGAAGCAGACCTGTCTGAATGGGAACAAGTAATTTACGAAGAAGCTAACCCAACGGGTGAAGTGACGATTGGTATGGTTGGTAAGTACATTGAACTGCCAGACGCATACAAATCAGTAAATGAAGCGCTAAAACACGCGGGCTTGAAAAATCGCGTAAGCGTTAATATTAAATATGTAGATTCACAAGACGTTGAGTCTCGTGGCGTAGAAGTTTTAGAAGGCCTAGATGCAATCCTAGTTCCTGGTGGCTTTGGTGACCGTGGTGTTGAAGGTAAAATTCTTGCTGCTCAATACGCTCGTGAAAACAAAGTACCGTACTTAGGTATCTGTCTAGGTATGCAAGTAGCACTTATCGAGTACGCTCGTAACGTTGCGAAAATGGAAGGGGCACACTCTTCTGAATTCTGTACTGAAACTAAGTACCCAGTTGTTGGTCTTATCACTGAGTGGACTGATGGCGAAGGTAAAGTTGAAGAGCGTACAGAAACATCTGACCTTGGCGGCACAATGCGTCTTGGTTCACAGCTTTGTCACCTAGCGAAAGGGACGAAAGCTTACGAATTATACGGTAGCGCGACGATCCATGAACGTCACCGTCACCGTTACGAAGTGAACAACAATCTTCGTCCACAAATCGAAAAAGCGGGCCTAAAAGTATCGGGTCTATCTGCGGACAAGAAACTGGTTGAAGTTATTGAGAACCCGAACCACCCATGGTTCGTTGCTGCTCAATTCCACCCAGAGTTCACTTCAACACCTCGCGATGGTCACCCATTGTTTGCAGGTTTCGTTAAAGCGGCTGGTGAGTTCCAGCGCGGCGAGTTAGAGAAGTAAAAAGGAATACAGGTAGCTGCGTAAGTTGTGCTGCTACCTTTAAATTTGACATTTATATATTCAACGAGAAGGAAACATTCAATGTCTAAGATCGTTAAAGTTCTAGGTCGTGAAATCATCGATTCACGTGGTAACCCAACTGTAGAAGCTGAAGTACACCTAGAAGGCGGTTTCGTAGGTATGGCTGCTGCTCCATCTGGCGCATCTACTGGTTCTCGCGAAGCTCTTGAGCTACGTGACGGCGACAAATCACGTTTCCTAGGTAAAGGTGTTCTTAAAGCTATTGAAGCTGTAAACGGCCCAATAGCTGAAGCTCTAGTTGGTACTGACGCTAAAGCACAAGCTGACGTTGACCAAATCATGCTTGACCTAGACGGTACTGATAACAAGTCTAAGTTCGGCGCGAACGCTATCCTAGCTGTATCTCTAGCTAACGCAAAAGCTGCTGCTGCTGCGAAAGGCATGCCTCTATACGAGCACATCGCTGAGCTAAACGGTACTGCTGGTCAGTTCTCTATGCCTCTACCAATGATGAACATCATCAACGGTGGTGAGCACGCAGATAACAACGTTGACATCCAAGAGTTCATGATCCAACCAGTTGGCGCTAAAACTCTTAAAGAAGGTCTACGTATCGGCGCTGAAGTATTCCACAACCTAGCTAAAGTTCTTAAGTCTAAAGGCTACAGCACTGCAGTTGGTGATGAAGGTGGTTTCGCTCCTAACCTTAAGTCTAACGCTGAAGCTCTAGAAGTTATCGCAGAAGCTGTTGCAGCTGCTGGTTACGAACTAGGTAAAGACGTTACTCTTGCTATGGACTGTGCAGCATCTGAGTTCTTCGACAAAGAAGCTGGTATCTACAACATGAAGGGCGAAGGTAAAACTTTCACTTCTGAAGAGTTCAACCACTACCTAGCTGAGCTAGCGAACAACTTCCCAATCGTTTCTATCGAAGACGGTCTTGACGAGTCAGATTGGGATGGCTTCAAGCACCAAACTGAACTTCTAGGCAACAAACTTCAAATCGTTGGTGACGATCTGTTCGTTACAAACACTAAGATTCTTGCTGAAGGTATCGAAAAAGGCGTAGCTAACTCTATCCTTATCAAGTTCAACCAAATCGGTTCTCTAACAGAGACTCTAGCTGCTATCAAGATGGCTAAAGACGCTGGCTACACTGCAGTAATCTCTCACCGTTCTGGCGAAACTGAAGATGCAACTATCGCTGATCTAGCGGTAGGTACAGCTGCAGGTCAAATCAAAACTGGTTCTATGAGCCGTTCTGACCGTGTTGCTAAGTACAACCAACTTATCCGTATCGAAGAAGCTCTAGGTTCTAAAGCTCCTTACAACGGTCTTAAAGAAGTTAAAGGTCAATAATTCGTCCTATTTGGCACTGTAGCTGCGTTAACTGCAGAAGATTCACTAAGTCACATAGGAAACTATGCTCCATAGCTGAATCTTCTTTGTTGCCTTGCTACAGCACCAACTAGTTAGAATTATGCACTAATACTTTTGAATGCCTCGCTTATGCGGGGCATTTTTTTGTCTGTAGAAAACTGAATGAAAGAAGCTCTAGGCTCTAAAGCTCCTCCTTGTCACATATAAAGTTCGTCATTCCCTAGACTGACGAAGGAAGGAGTAGGGAATCTCATTGTTTTCCTGACAATGACTCCCCGACTTATTGATTCCCTGACACCACATATCTCGCACCAATAAGCTCATTATGGTATATATGTGCCTTATTCTAGTTCCTTCTTTTTCAACCGGCGAAAGGTGTTATGCGAATTTTTGCTTTAGTACTGCTCATAGTGTTTGGCTGGCTACAACACACACTGTGGCTCGGTAAAAATGGTATCTCTGATTACTACGGTGTGAACAACGAAATCCAAGTTCAACAGCAAGTAAATGAAAAGCTGCATATTCGAAATGCAGAAATGTTTGCTGAAATTGACGATCTACGCCAAGGCTTAGACGCGATAGAAGAACGCGCACGTCATGAACTTGGAATGGTCAAAGAAGGTGAAACGTTTTATCGCATCATTGGTGAGGGATCCCATTAATGTCGACTCAACTTCAAAGCGTGATTGCCGTTGTACCTGCGGCGGGCGTCGGTAGCCGAATGAAGGCAGACCGCCCTAAGCAATATCTCAAGATTCACGACAAAACAATTTTAGAGCACACCATTGAGAAATTACTGTCTCACCCACAAGTCGCTCAAATTGTCGTTGCGATCAGCGATGATGACCCATACTACCCTGATCTAGCACTCAACCTGAACCCGCAAGTGATCAGAGTGTCAGGCGGAAGCGAGCGAGCGGACTCTGTACTCTCTGCGCTAAACTATATCGCTGAGCAGCAGCTTAGTGATTGGGTAATGGTTCACGATGCGGCAAGGCCGTGTGTTCAACTAAGTGATATCGACAAGCTAATTTCCGGCGCGATGAGCCATGATGTGGGCGCTATTTTAGCGGCTCCAGTTCGTGACACGATGAAGCGCGGTGCCCAAGGGCAGATCGAGCATACCGTTGAGCGTGCCGATTTATGGCATGCACTTACGCCGCAAATGTTCAGAGCAAAGCCTCTGTGGAAGGCATTAAGTGAGGCGTTGCAACAAGGCGCTTCAATTACTGATGAAGCCTCAGCCTTTGAATGGAAAGGTTTATCGCCCGCTTTAGTGGCAGGGCGTTCAGATAATTTTAAGATTACTCAGCCTGAAGATTTAGCGCTTGCTGAGTTCTATTTAAGTCAGAATAAGGAATAATGATGATTCGTATTGGCCATGGCTTTGATGTACATAAGTTTGGTGGTGAAGGCCCGGTAATTATTGGTGGTGTAAGCATCCCTTACGAGCAAGGTCTTATTGCACACTCAGACGGTGATGTTGCCCTTCATGCGTTGTGTGACGCTCTATTGGGTGCGATTGCTGCGGGTGATATTGGTCGTCATTTCCCTGATACCGATGACGAATGGAAAGGTGCGGATAGCCGTGAGCTACTGAAAGATGTTTACCGTCGAGTAAAAGAACAAGGTTACGTGATTGGTAATGCCGATATTACTATCATGGCGCAAGCTCCAAAGATGGCGCCTCATATAGACTCTATGTGCCAAGCTATTGCTCAAGACCTAGAAACCAGCATTAGCAATGTGAATGTAAAAGCGACGACCACTGAGCGTTTAGGTTTTACAGGTCGCAAAGAGGGCATCGCATGTGAAGCGGTGGTCCTAATTACTAAAAGTGCGTAAGCACCAACACGAAAAGAACAGCATGTCAGATATTTTATCTTCATTGGCTTATCTAAATGGTAAACCAACTGCGAAAGCAAAACTAAAAGCAAAAGCCGAACACTTTGTCGTTAATGAAGACTTGGGTTTTGAGTTTGCTGGTGAAGGCGAGCACCTAATGGTTCGTATTCGTAAAACTGGTGAAAACACGAGCTTCGTAGCAAACGAGCTGGCTAAAGCTTGCGGTGTTAAGTCGAAAGACGTGAGCTGGGCGGGTTTGAAAGACCGCCACGCTGTGACAGAGCAGTGGTTGAGCGTTCACCTACCGAAAGGTGAGCCTGACTTTTCAGGGTTCTTAGCACAATACCCAAGCATTGAAATCTTAGCGACAGCGCGACACAACAAAAAGTTACGTCCAGGCGATTTAGTTGGCAACCAATTTGAGTTGACCTTGTCTGAAGTAACGGATTGCGATGATGTGGTCAAGCGTTTGGAAAAAGTCGCTCAAGTGGGCGTGCCAAACTACTTTGGTGCTCAGCGTTTTGGCAATGAAGGTAACAACCTATCTGAAGCTCGTCGTTGGGGCCGCGATAACGTTCGTACTCGTAACCAGAATAAGCGCAGCTTGTACCTTTCTGCTGCTCGTTCGTGGATTTACAACCTGATCCTTTCAGACCGTATTGAGCAAGATGCGTTTGCATCAGCATTGGTTGGCGATATCGTGGTGAAAGACGGTGCTCAACTGGCAGTAACAGCAGACAACATTGAAGCTGTAAACCAAGACATTGCGAACGGTTCTGCTTTGATAACTGTTGCTTTGGCTGGCGATAATGCCTTACCAACGATTGATGAGTCTCAAGCTCTAGAACAGAAACACCTTGATGCTGAACCGGATCTAATGGCTCTGATTCGTGGTAACCGTATGCGTCATGATCGCCGTGAAGCGTCACTGAAACCAACAGACTTAACTTGGGAAGTGAACGAAGATAATGTCACGCTTAAGTTCTCTCTTGATGCGGGTTGTTTCGCAACAGCGATCGTTCGCGAATTGGTTGAAGAAGTACACGTAGAGAGAACCTACGAGCAATAACGATTCTGCTTGGAGTTGAGTCACTTGATATTGGAATTTAAGTGACTTGGCTTAGCATGGGAACAAAAGAAAGGATACAAGATGAAGATTTTACTCAGCAATGATGATGGTGTGCACGCTCAAGGTATTCATGAGCTGGCAAATGAGCTACGTGATCTTGCTGACGTTATCATTGTTGCCCCTGACCGTAATCGCTCGGGTGCGTCAAATTCATTAACTTTAGAACAGCCTCTGCGTGTTCAAGAGATTACTGAAAATACCTATTCGGTACAAGGAACACCGACCGACTGTGTGCATTTTGCGTTAAACGAACTGCTAAAGAATGACATGCCTGATCTGGTATTAACGGGCATTAATCACGGTGCTAACCTGGGTGATGACGTGCTTTATTCCGGCACGGTGGCTGCAGCAATGGAAGGGCATTTTCTAGGCGTTCAATCGGTAGCGTTTTCTCTGGTGGGAAAAAAACATTTTAAGACAGCGGCAGCGATTGCTCGTCGTATTGTCGAACAACATTTAGCAAACCCAATCCCGACCAACCGCTTGTTGAACGTAAACGTTCCTGATTTAGCCTTAGAACAATTGTCTGGTACTCAGGTGACGCGCTTAGGTGCTCGTCATCACGCTGAAGATATGATCAAGCAAAAAGACCCGCGTGGTCACGATATCTATTGGCTTGGCCCTCCGGGTAAAGAGCAAGATGCCGGTGAAGGTACCGATTTTTACGCGATTGAGCATGGCTTTGTGTCGGTAACACCGTTGCAGGTTGATCTGACGGCGCATGAGTCGTTGGGCGCGATGGCAACATGGTTAGGGGGAGAAGTAAGTGAGTAATCCGCAAGCTGAGCGTTTAATTACTTTCCTGATTGAAAATGGTATTCAGGATCAAAAGGTTCTTGATGCGATTTACCAACTGCCGAGAGAGAGCTTTTTATCACAGGCGATGTATCACCAAGCCTATGATAATAATGCGCTGCCTATCGGTCAGGGTCAGACAATCTCACAGCCATACATTGTTGCTAAAATGACAGAGCTACTTGAATTACAACAAGATAGCCGTGTCTTGGAGATCGGAACGGGTTCTGGTTACCAAACTGCGGTATTGGCTCAACTTGTTGATCATGTGTATTCGGTTGAAAGAATAAAGTCGCTACAATGGGATGCCAAGCGTAGGTTGAAGCAACTCGATTTCTACAATATCTCAACTAAGCACGGTGATGGTTGGCAAGGTTGGTCTTCAAAAGCCCCTTTTGATGCGATTATTGTCACCGCCGCTGCAGAGTCGATTCCTCAAGCGCTTCTGCAACAGCTGAAAGATGGTGGTCGTTTACTGATTCCTGTTGGGGATGATGAACAACAACTGTTGAAGATCGTTCGACACGGCGATGAGTTTTTATCGAGTGTTATCGAGATGGTGAGATTTGTACCTCTTGTTCCTGGTGAGCTAGCTTAATAAAAGACTAATGGTGTAGGTGGATAGAGAGTCGATGCGTTCGAAGTTGTTAAAAGGAAGTACTTTACTGCTTAGCTGTGCCCTTGTTGGGTGTGCAGCGAATTCGCCTGCGCCGGTTTCAAGCCTTAACAAGAAATACTCATCGATTGATCGTGGTAGTTATCGCGGCAGTTACTATGAAGTTAAAAAAGGCGACACCCTTTACTTCATTGCTTATGTCACCAATAAAGACGTTAAAGACCTCATCGGTTATAACAAGTTGTCTGCTCCTTACACTATCCACCCAGGGCAGAAGCTTAAGTTATGGCGTCCTAGCTACAATGCGCCAGCGTATGGTAAATCAACGGTAGCGGCAGCAGCAGTTGCTGCGCCTGTCGCGGCATCGACAACGTCATCTGCGGCAAGTAAACCTAAAACCACATCGCAACCGAGCAAAAACTCTAAACCGGCTCCAGCTCAAACTACCACCAAAGTGGTGAAAAAAGATCCACCAAAGAAGGTTGAACAATCCAAATCAAAGGAGTATGTTGGTTCTAAAGGTAAACAGAATGTTACACCGCCCACCAAACCAACAAGTGATAAAGTATCCAAATGGTTATGGCCAACTAAAGGGAGAGTAATCGAGAATTTCTCTGTAGGCGAACAAGGAAATAAAGGCATAGACATAGCAGGACAGCGAGGTCAGCCAATAGTATCTACTGCAGGGGGAACGGTTGTTTATTCGGGTAATGCACTACGAGGCTACGGCAATCTAGTGATTGTGAAGCACAATGATAATTACTTAAGTGCATACGCGCATAATGACCGACTATTAGTATCTGAAGGGCAAAGTGTGAAACCAGGGCAGAAGATTGCAACAATGGGAAGCTCTGGAGCCAGCAGTGTTAGGTTGCACTTTGAGATTCGTTACCAAGGTAAATCCGTTAATCCAAAACGATATTTACCTTAAATACAATATGCAAAAATTACGTATTGTATGGAGTGACATAGTCATTTAGCGACATATGAAGTTGTAATGTCATGCTAATTTCGCCAGGGGGAGGCGTTATGAGTATAAGCAATGCAGTAACCAAAGAAGAGTTCGATCTTGACCAAGCAACCACGGAACCGGAAGCTCTTGGAAAAGCAAAACGAACAGTCACTAAGAAAACCGAAGCAAAAGAAGAAGTTGAAGTTACGTCTAAAAGTTTAGATGCCACTCAACTCTACTTAGGCGAAATCGGTTTCTCACCACTACTAACCGCTGAAGAAGAAGTGCTATACGCACGTCGAGCTCTACGCGGTGATGAAGCAGCACGTAAACGCATGATCGAAAGTAACCTGCGTTTAGTGGTAAAAATTTCACGTCGTTATAGCAACCGCGGCCTTGCACTTCTCGATCTAATCGAAGAAGGCAACCTAGGTTTGATTCGCGCCGTAGAGAAGTTTGATCCAGAGCGTGGCTTCCGCTTCTCAACTTACGCGACATGGTGGATTCGTCAAACCATTGAACGTGCGTTAATGAATCAGACTCGCACTATCCGTTTGCCAATCCATGTTGTGAAAGAGCTGAACATCTACCTACGTACTGCAAGAGAGCTATCACAAAAGCTTGACCATGAACCAACGGCAGAAGAAATTGCTTCTAAGCTAGATAAGCCGGTTGGTGATGTGAGCAAGATGCTTCGTCTAAACGAAAGAGTGAGCTCTGTTGATACGCCAATTGGTGGTGACGGTGAGAAAGCGCTGTTGGATATTATTCCAGACATCAATAATTCAGATCCTGAGGTTTCAACTCAAGATAGCGATATCAAGAACTCGTTGATTTTCTGGCTTGATGAGCTGAATCCTAAGCAGAAAGAGGTGCTTGCGCGTCGCTTTGGACTACTGGGTTATGAACCGTCAACATTAGAAGAAGTGGGCCGCGAAATCAGCCTGACTCGTGAACGTGTTCGTCAAATCCAAGTTGAAGGTCTTCGCCGTCTACGTGAGATTCTTATCAAGCAAGGTCTGAATATGGAAAACCTGTTCAACGTAGAAAACGACTAATTGAACGGATGATGCTTCTCTAAATAGAAGACAAATAAAAACGCTGACTTTAAGTCAGCGTTTTTTTGTTTGTGGCTTTGGTATTTCATGCCGTCTAATCAAAATAGCAGTACGGCCATAACAAGCTACTTGGTAAGAAACTAAAGCAGCTTCTTCAAGCGGTAAAGTTCTTCTAATGCTTGGCGAGGAGTTAGATCATCAGGATCAACATTCGCTAGCGCTTGCTCTACTTCACTCGGTTCTGGGATCAGGCTCAGTTGGTTTGCGATATCGACACCGCTTGGCTTCGATGTTGGCGACTCCATACTTAACGCTTCTAACTGAGTCAGCTTCGCACGAGCATTCTTGATCACTGCTTTCGGTACGCCAGCTAAACCTGCAACCGCTAGACCATAAGATTTACTTGCAGCACCTTCTTGAACTGCGTGCATAAAGGCAATGCTATCACCATGTTCAACCGCATCTAAGTGTACGTTTGCTAAAGTTGGAAGTTGGTTAGGTAGTTCAGTTAGCTCAAAGTAGTGCGTTGCAAACAGTGTCATCGCATTGATTTGATTGGCTAGCCACTCTGCACTTGCCCAAGCCAGAGACAGGCCATCGTAAGTACTGGTACCACGACCGATTTCATCCATTAGCACAAGGCTGTTTGGTGTTGCATTGTGCAGGATATTTGCGGTTTCTGTCATCTCAACCATGAAGGTTGAACGGCCAGAAGCCAAATCATCGGATGCGCCAATGCGCGTAAAGATACGGTCGATAGAGCCGATGGTTGCGCTTTCTGCAGGAACATAACAACCGATATGAGCCATCAATGCGATGAGTGCCGTTTGGCGCATGTAGGTCGATTTACCACCCATGTTGGGACCCGTGATGATCAGCATCTTACGTTGATCATTCAGGTCGATAGGGTTAGCAATGAAAGGTTCGTCCATCACTTGTTCAACAACAGGGTGACGACCGGCCTGAATTTGTACGCCAGCAGACTCTGTCATGGTTGGACGACAGTAATCAAGGGTATCTGCACGCTCAGCCAAGTTCTGTAGAACATCAAGCTGAGATACTGAAGAGGCGATATTTTGTAGGCGCTCTAGATACGGCAGTAGTAAGTCAAACAACTCTTCCCACAGCTGTTTCTCGATAGCGAGTGCTTTCGACTTAGAGTTAAGTACTTTGTCTTCGTGCTCTTTTAGCTCAGGAATGATGTAACGCTCAGCATTTTTCAGCGTTTGACGACGAACATAGTGTGGCGGCACAAGATGGCTTTGCCCACGGCTTACTTGAATGAAGAAACCATGTACGTTGTTGTAGCCAACTTTTAGCGTGTCGATGCCATGACGTTCACGCTCTTCTTGCTCAAGCTTATCAAGAAATTCAGTTGCGCCTGCTGCAAGGTCGCGCCATTCGTCTAACTCGGCATTGTAGCCTTCTGCAATCACACCACCGTCACGGATAACCACCGGTGGGTTCTCTTTGATTGCACGTTCAAGCAGCTCAGAAACCTCATCCACAGGAGAAGCATATTGAGCAAGTTGAGTTAGGTATGGGTGCTTCAGTTGCGTCAGTGTTTCAGCAAGCTCTGGCAAATATTCCATTGCTTGGCGAAGACGCGCCATATCGCGAGGGCGAGCAGAGCGAAGTGCTAATCGAGCGAGAATACGTTCGATATCACCAATCTGTTTTAAGGTTGGCTGTAGTTCTGTGAATAGAGCCAAATCTTTCATTTCACCAATTGCATCTAAGCGCTGATCGAGTGCAGATATATTGCGCATTGGTTGATGTAACCAACGCTTAAGCATACGGCTACCCATTGCTGTCGCAGTGTGATCAAGTACTTCGGCAAGGGTGTTATCAGTACCACCCCCAAGATTTTGCGTGATCTCCAAATTACGACGAGTTGCAGCATCAAGGATCACCGAGTGATCTTGTTTATCCATCGTGAGTGAACGGATATGAGGGAGGGCAGTACGTTGGGTATCTTTCACGTATTGGATCAAACAACCAGCCGCACATAGACCCAGTTTCGCGCTTTCTACGCCAAAGCCAACCAGATCGCGAGTACCAAACTGCTTATTCAATTGCTGCTTAGCGGTGTCTAATTCAAATTCCCATACAGGGCGGCGGCGGTTGCCATTACGGCTTGCCATTAAATCGACGGGTTCGAAATCTTCAGGGAACAGCAGCTCACGCGGAGAGGTTCTTTGTAGCTCAGCGGCCATCGCTTCTTCTGTTTCTGGCTCGCAAAGTTGGAATCGGCCGGAGGTGATATCCAGTGTCGCGTAACCAAACTTACCGTTGTGGTGATAAATGGCTGCAATTAGGTTATCAACGCGTTCAGAAAGCAAGGCTTCGTCGGTTACGGTACCCGGTGTCACGATACGCACTACTGCGCGCTCAACAGGGCCTTTTGAAAGTGCTGGATTACCAATCTGTTCACAAATTGCTACGGACTCACCAAGTTGCACTAACTTTGCAAGGTATCCTTCAACCGCATGGTATGGAACACCTGCCATCGGAATCGGTTCACCATTTGATGAGCCACGCTTAGTCAGTGAAATATCGAGGAGTTGAGAGGCTTTTTTAGCGTCATCGTAGAAAAGCTCGTAGAAATCGCCCATGCGGTAGAACAGCAGAATTTCTGGGTTTTCTGCTTTCAGTTTTAGATACTGCTGCATCATGGGAGTATGTTTTTGATCGGCTTTCACAGTTAACTTCTTTCGTTTATTTCTATTGCGGCTTAGGATACGTGAAAGCGTTTCGTGCGAAAAGCGGCTGATGCGAAAAGATGCGAATCCAAATGATATGACAGTAAATAAAGGGAAGCAGATGATGCAGATGACTCAAGACCTTAGTGAGCAGCTTGGACATTTACTCGCTAAACACAAACACGTGTTAGTGACGGCTGAATCTTGCACTGGCGGAGGTGTCGCGAGTGCAGTCACCGATATTGCGGGCAGCTCTGGATGGTTTGATCGCGCTTTTGTTACGTACAGCAATGAAGCCAAACAAGAGATGATCGGTGTACAGCTTAAAACCTTAATGGAGTTCGGCGCCGTGAGTGAGCCTGTCGTAATAGAAATGGCGAGCGGGGCATTGCAACATTCAAACGGGACGATCTCTGTATCAATCAGTGGCATCGCTGGCCCAGGTGGCGCGACCGAAGATAAGCCTGTTGGTACAGTATGCTTCGCGTGGAAAGCGCTAAATGGCTGGGATAAAGTAGAAACGCATGTATTTACAGGCGACAGATCACAAGTACGCCAACAAGCCACGCACCATGCCCTGCAAGTTATTTATGATTACCTATCAATGGAAGGTAAGTAACATTTGTACAAATTATTTTCATACAGGTATAGACACTGTATGAATCAACAGTATAATGAGAGCCAATTAGTCACCCCTATGTGGGTTAGAAATAGATTCTAGATCGCTTGTTGAGACAACCGATTATGTGGAGATAGAAATGGACGAGAATAAACAAAAAGCGTTAGCCGCAGCCCTTGGTCAGATTGAAAAGCAATTTGGTAAAGGTTCTATCATGCGTCTTGGTGATAACCGCACAATGGACGTAGAAACTATTTCTACAGGTTCTCTATCTCTAGATATCGCACTAGGTGCTGGTGGCCTACCGATGGGACGTATCGTAGAAGTTTACGGTCCAGAATCATCAGGTAAAACAACGCTAACGCTTGAGCTTATTGCTGCAGCACAGAAAGTGGGAAAGACGTGTGCATTCGTTGATGCGGAGCACGCACTAGACCCTATCTACGCTCAAAAGCTTGGTGTTGATATCGATGCACTTCTTGTTTCTCAACCAGATACTGGTGAGCAAGCGCTGGAAATCTGTGATGCACTGGCTCGTTCAGGTGCAATCGACGTTCTTGTTATTGACTCAGTAGCAGCCCTAACACCAAAAGCAGAAATCGAAGGCGAAATGGGCGACAGCCACATGGGTCTTCAGGCTCGTATGCTTTCTCAAGCAATGCGTAAGCTGACGGGTAACCTTAAGCAGTCTAACTGTATGGCTATCTTCATTAACCAAATTCGTATGAAAATTGGTGTGATGTTCGGTAACCCAGAAACAACAACAGGTGGTAACGCACTTAAGTTCTACGCATCTGTTCGTCTTGATATTCGCCGTACTGGTGCGATTAAAGATGGTGATGAAGTTGTTGGTAACGAAACTCGTATCAAGGTCGTTAAGAACAAGATTGCTGCACCATTCAAACAAGCTGAGACTCAAATCCTTTACGGTAAAGGCTTCAACCGCGAAGGTGAGCTTATCGACTTAGGTGTTAAGAATAAGCTAGTAGAAAAAGCAGGCGCTTGGTACAGCTACAAAGGCGATAAGATCGGCCAAGGTAAAGCTAACGCTGGTAAATACCTACGTGAAAACCCAGAAGTTGCTCTAGAGATCGATACTAAACTTCGTGAGTTACTACTGACTCCTGCTGTTCTTGAAGAGAAAGACGTAGAGAAAGAAGAAGAAAACGAAGAGCTATAAGCTCACGTTTTATAGAGTGGATGTTTGAAAGAAGCATCCGCTTTGAAAGAATTTAAAGCCTCGCATATTTTATGCGGGGCTTTTTTATTGGATCTGCTCCGTCGAGCATGTCTTTGGTCAAATCTCTCTCTTTGACTGAGTTTCTTCGGTACTAGGTCGTCAATTTAGTTCTGCTTTTCCACGGCAAGATATAGTGGAATATTCTTCATTTTATCGAATTCCCACTAAAATCCTGCCCAAGGGTGTCTTTTCTACAAGAAAACTAGTCGAAGCCTTAACCATGATCTACAATACGGCAAAATTCTAACTCGACTATTTTCAGGAAGAGCTGCATGTACATGAGCACTGATGAGGTTCGCAACGCGTTCCTTAAGTTCTTTGAGAGCAAAGAACACCAAATCGTAGACAGTTCATCGTTAGTTCCACATAACGATCCAACCCTGCTATTCACTAACGCAGGTATGAACCAATTCAAAGATTGCTTCTTAGGCGCCGAAAAGCGTGCCTACACTCGAGCAACTACGGCTCAGCGTTGTGTACGTGCGGGTGGTAAACACAATGACCTTGAAAACGTAGGTTTCACGGCTCGTCACCACACGTTCTTCGAAATGCTAGGCAACTTCAGCTTTGGCGACTACTTCAAAGAAGAAGCGATTGGATTTGCTTGGGAATTCCTGACTGAAACTCTTCAACTGCCAAAAGACCGCCTGCTGGTAACGGTATACGAGACAGATGATGAAGCATTCGATATCTGGAACAAGAAAGTAGGTGTTCCTGCTGACCGTATCGTTCGCATTGGCGACAAAGAAGGCGGTAAACAGTTCGAGTCTGATAACTTCTGGACGATGGGTGACACAGGTCCTTGTGGTCCATGTACTGAAATCTTCTACGATCACGGTGAGCACATCTGGGGCGGCCGTCCTGGTACACCTGAAGAAGATGGTGACCGTTTCATCGAGATCTGGAACAACGTATTCATGCAGTTCAACCGTCACGCTGACGGCACAATGGAACCGCTACCTAAGCCTGCTGTAGATACAGGTATGGGTATTGAGCGTATTTCTGCAATCATGCAGGGCGTTCACTCTAACTACGAAATTGATGTATTCCAAAAGCTAATCAAAGCGACTGCGGAAGTTGTTGGTCATGATGATCTATCTAACCAATCGCTACGCGTTATTGCTGACCACATCCGTTCTTGTTCATTCCTAATTGCTGACGGTGTTATGCCTTCAAACGAAGGTCGTGGCTACGTTCTACGTCGTATTATTCGTCGTGCAGTTCGTCACGGTAACAAGCTTGGCGCACAAGGCGTGTTCTTCCACAAACTTGTGGGTGTGCTGGCTGAAGTGATGGGCTCTGCGGCAGATGAACTTAAGAAACAGCAAGAGCTTGTTGAAAAAGTACTTCGCATTGAGGAAGAGAACTTTGGTCGTACTCTAGAGCGCGGCATGGTTATTCTTAATGACGCACTAGATGCACTTGAAGGCAAAGAGCTTGACGGCGAAACAGTTTTCAAACTTTACGATACATACGGCTTCCCAGCTGACCTTACTAACGATGTAGCTCGCGAACGCGATTTTACTATCGATGAAGAAGGCTTTGAGAAGGCGATGGAAGCACAGCGTAAGCGTGCACGTGAAGCAGGCCAATTCGGCACGGATTACAACGCGACAATCAAAGTAGACACCAACACTGAGTTCTGTGGTTACACAGCAACTGAAGGTGCTGGTGAAATCTCTGCGCTATTCGTTGACGGCGAAGAGGTTGCTTCACTATCGGCTGGCGACAAAGCAATCATCATCCTTGAAGAGACACCATTCTACGCTGAGTCAGGCGGTCAATGTGGTGATGCTGGTACACTAAAAACAGCGTCGGGTCTTTTCAAAGTACAAGACACTCAGAAGCTAGGTAACGCATTTGCGCACCACGGTGAGCTAGTTGAAGGTGTATTTGCTAAGGGCGATAAAGTAGAAGCAACGGTTGACGCTGAGCGTCGAGCTGCTATCTCACTAAACCACTCTGCCACTCACTTACTTCACTCTGCATTGCGCGAAGTGCTAGGTGAGCACGTTGCTCAGAAAGGTTCTTTAGTTAAGCCAGATAACCTACGTTTTGACTTCTCTAACCTTGAAGCGGTAACACCAGCACAGATTAAAGAAGTAGAGCGTCTAGTTAACGCACAAGTTCGTAAGAACCATGTGATTGAAACGAACATCATGGACATCGAGTCAGCGAAAGAAAAAGGTGCAATGGCACTGTTTGGCGAGAAGTACGATGATGAAGTTCGCGTTCTATCTATGGGCGATTTCTCTACTGAACTTTGTGGTGGTATCCACGCTTCAAACACAGGTGATATCGGCCTATTCAAGATCACTTCTGAAGGTGGTATTGCTGCGGGTATTCGTCGTATTGAAGCGGTAACAGGTGAAGCTGCTCTAGATGCTGTAGAAGCTCAGGCTAACGCTTACGAAGAGAAACTTGCTGAATCAGCTAAGAAAGCGAAATCGCTAGAGAAAGAAATCCAACTGCTTAAAGAAAAGATGGCTGCTGCAGAAAGCGCAAACATCATGGGCAAAGTAGAAGACATCTCTGGTACTAAAGTTTTGGTTGCTGCAATTGAAGGCGCAGACAACAAGAACCTACGTACTATGGTTGATAACGCTAAAAACCAAGTAGGTAGCGGCATCATCCTGATCGCGAACGTAGCAGACGGTAAAGTTGGCTTGATTGCTGGTGTAACCAAAGACCTAATCGGCAAAGTAAAAGCGGGTGATCTCGTCAAGATGGTTGCTGAGCAAGTTGGCGGTAAAGGCGGCGGTCGTCCAGATATGGCTCAAGCGGGCGGTACAGACGTTGCAGCACTGCCAGAAGCGCTTAAATCTGTGCGTACTTGGCTAGAAGAGCGTCTTTAAGCTTAAGTAATTGATACAAAGATGCCCAATCAGTTGATTGGGCATCTTTTATTGTGCGCCGAGCAT